>JAIRJQ010000012.1 GCA_031260545.1 Methanomassiliicoccaceae archaeon
CTGAAAGGAGGAAAGCAGGATCAGTACGCAGCGGTGTTCGGCGGATTCAATCTCATGGAATTCAAAAGATCCGGTGTTCGGGTGAACAAAGTGCACCTGAAAGATGAAACTACGAACGACCTGCAATATTGTTCGCTGCTTTGCTACACCGGAGGATCCAGGGAATCCGCCAATATCATAGATTCGCAAATGAAAAGATACGGTTCGGGAAGCAACACGGACGCATTGGATGCATCCAAGGAACTCGCGGTGAAAGGAAGGAACGCGCTGATGCACGGCAACGTAAAGGAATTCGGCGAAATTTTGAATGAGGCGTGGACACAAAAGAAAAGATTCACACCGGACGTGAGCAACAGCATCCTCGATAAATATTATGAAACAGCGATGAAGAACGGCGCCATCGGAGGAAAGGTATCCGGTGCCGGAGGCGGAGGGTTCATGTTCTTCGTTTGTGAATACGATAAAAAGCACATCGTTGCGAACAAGCTGATAAAAAAGGGCGCAACGATAACAGATTTTATGTTTGAAAAGAAAGGCGTGCAGACATGGAGGCACCAGGGATGATATCTCTCATATCCGATGAACTAAGGACCAGCGCGAACACAATAGCCAGCATAGACAAAAAGATGATAGAGACGATATCCGATGTGCTTGTTGCAACGATCAAACGCGGAAATCAAATAATATTCATGGGCAACGGCGGTTCGTCCGCGGACGCACAGCATCTCGCCGCCGAGTTCACAGGAAAATATCTTATGGAACGCGCTCCGATGAATGCGATGTCCCTGTCGAACATTGCACCGGTCACCGCAATAGGAAATGATTATTCATTTGATATGGTATTCAAAAGGCAGACGGAAGCGTACGCAAAGAAAGGAGATGCAGTGATATGTATCTCAACATCAGGTAATTCTAAGAATGTGATCGAAGCGATAAAGGTCGCAAAGGAAAGAGAAGCAACGGTGATAACATTCACCGGCCCCGGGGGTGTCATGAAAGACATGGCCGATCATGCGCTCATAATCCCGTCCAAGGAAACACCGAGGATACAGGAAGGCTATCTCGTTGCAGGGCACATAATATGCGGCCTTACCGAACGCGGTGTCTTTGGAAAAAAAGCAGTATTCATTGACCGTGACGATACGATAGCAAAAGATGTTCCGTATTGCAGCACCCCGAAGGACCTCAAACTTTTCGACGGTGTTCCCGCGTCAATATCAAAACTGAACAAGGCCGGTTTTCTCGTGATCGTGATAACGAACCAATCCGGTATCGGGAGAGGAAAGTTCACCGAAGAGGATCTTACAGAGATACACAAAAAGATGATCGCTGACGTGGAGAAAGGCGGAGGAAAGATAGATGATATCTTCTACTGTCCGCACCGTCCGGACGAAGAATGCGGATGCAGAAAACCGGAAGCGGGAATGGGTGTTGCCGCTGTAACGAAGCATAAGATAAACACAAAAGTGTCGTTCATGATTGGCAACAGCGATGCAGACGTGGAATTCGGAAAAGCGATCGGCTGCACGCCAATAAAAGTAGAAGGAAAGATCACTTTCAATGATGCTGTTGAAAAGATATTGAAAGGATGACATTCTGTTAATTTCTTTCAATAGTAAACGGTTGTAAGCGGGTATATTTATTTATCAGTACAGTTTCGTAGTGTCATGCGCATAGCGATGATCACGGACAGTTACTACCCCACAAGGGACGGCGTTGTCACGTCGATCACTCTCGCAAAGGAAGGGCTGGAGAAACTCGGCCATGATGTTACCGTTGTTGCTCCCGATCCCGGAAAGGAAAAGAGGATGGAAGGCGTCCGCTATTTCCCGTCGATCCAATTCAAAAGCTATCAGGGATATTATGTTCCGGTATACCCGTCCAACAAAGCAGAGATAATACGTTCGATAGATCCCGATGTTATACACATACACGGCATTGCCGTAATGGCATTGAAAGGTCTGATCGCAGCAAAGAATCAAAAGATCCCCACTGTGTTGACATACCACACAATGGTGGAGGACACCATCGATTTTTATTCGCCGCTGAAGGTGTTCCCGAATGTTCAGAAAAGGATGGCCTGGGTATATATGAGGGGACTGCTCAAACGTCCCGATGTGATCATAGGGCCGTCCGAGGACACAATAGACAAACTGCTCGTAAAAGGGATCAGACCTAAAAGGACGGAGGTCATACCGACAGGCATAGACACAGAAAGATTCAGGCCCGGTATGAACGGGGATGCCGTAAAAGAAAAATATGGCCTGAACGGAAGCAAGGTCATTCTTTACGTCGGACGGTTATCTTTCGAAAAGAACATCGGCGTGATAATAAACGCGCTGAGCCATTTGAACGGTGTCAAACTGCTGATAGTGGGGAAAGGCCCGGCAAAGGAAAGTCTGGAAGAGACGGCTAAAAATGCAAAGGTCGAAGACAAAGTGATATTCGCCGGTTTCGTTCCCGATGAAGAATTACAATCATTCTACGGAGCAGCGGATGTTTTTGTCTCCGCGTCAAGATTTGAGACCCAAGGACTTTCAGTACTGGAAGCGCTTTCATGCGGTCTGCCGGTCGCATGCGCCGATGGCGGGGCGTTCATCAATTACATAAAGAACGGAGAGAACGGCTTCCTTTTCGGCGAAGGCGCGGAAGAGTGCGCAAATGCGATACGTTCGTGCATATCATGCGATCAAAAGATAAAGGAAAACGCGAGGGCGACCGCAGAATCAATGTCAGCGGCGTCCTGCGCCGAAAAGCTCGTAAAACTTTATGAAGAACTGACAAAGAAGAAATGATCACGCGTTATTCGTCTTTTAATACGGCCACGACATACTTATTTGCGAATTCCATGCACAAAGTTTTGGTCACCGGAGGGAGCAGAGGCATAGGTAAAGCAATAGCAGAACTGTTCAGAGAGAACGTATATGACGTGCATTCTCCGGCGAGGGACGAATTGGATCTCAATTCAAGAGGATCGATACGTGACTTCATTAAAAAGAACAGCGATGGATTTGATGTAATAATCAACAACGCAGGGATAAATCACACAAACCTGATAGAAGACACGAACGAGGAAGAAATGGATGAAGTGTTGGCGATCAATCTCATCGCCCCCATGCTCATCATAAAAGGATTTGCGCCAAAGATGAAACAGAGAAAAAGCGGCAGGATCGTTAACATAAGTTCAGTATGGAGCGTTGTATCATCAAAAAAGCGTGCTGTTTACACTGCTACGAAACACGGACTACACGGACTTACGATGACAACGGCATTGGAGCTTTCTGACTTTGGGATATTGGTAAATACGGTCTCCCCGGGATTCACGGCAACGGACATGCTGAAGGATAATAACACTCCGGAAGAGCTGGAGAATATCGCAAATAAAATTCCGCTGGGAAGGATGGCCGATCCGATCGAGATAGCGAAGGCCGTTTTCTTTTTAGGTTCTTACAACAACACGTACATCACCGGTCAGAACATTGTCATTGACGGCGGGTATTCGATACAATGAACATCAGCCGATGACGTTCTTGTAGACGTCCTCTATTTTTTCAATATGATATTTCCAGTCGAACCTTTCTGCCTGCGTTCTCGTAGCTCTGGTGTCCAGTACGGATAAAAAAGCAAATAGTATATAAAAAAAACCACAAGGGTCCGCAAGGTGCAAACAAGGATAAATATTAATCATAACATATGTGAAAAAGATAAAGCATAGGGGAAACTGAATTGAAATTTTTAGCGCTGTCAATCGTCCTGCTTCTTTCTTTTTGTACCGCTATGATAGTACATGATGCTCTCGATAACGAAGATGAAGAGGAATATTTTACTATCATTACTGTGACATATGACAGTAATAATGATAAAAGATTGACCAGTGATTCGGATATCAGGGTCGGAAAAGATCAGTTAGATCCGGACAAATTCACATGGCTGGGTTATGCGTTCGATTGCTGGAACACCCAGGCCGACGGCAGTGGGACGAACATCTACGCGGTCGATGATATAGATCCGGATCTCTTTGAAGGAGAAGCGATCGTACTGTATGCAATATGGAAAGAGGTTGATACATCTGCAAGTTTGGCAGGCGGCGTACTTGATTTCACAGCTCTGGATGCTGCGGTAGAATATGAGATAACCGTAAACGGGAACGGGACATTCGCTGGCACGACAGTGAACAACACTTTTGATCTGTCGGCCGTCACATCGCTCAGCGGTGCGGCAGTTTGGTCAGACCCGGACACCGACGTTCAATACGAGATCGTCATCACAGCCTTTGACAGCGACGGCGAAAGTCTTGAGGTCGCGAGCTTCACGATCACAGTTATAGGAGATCGGGATCACACAAAGCTCGGATATGCTTTCTGTTGGAATACACAGGCCGACGGAGGGGGAACGGGCGTCTGCACGTTCAGTGATATTGATTTGAATTCCGACACAGATGATTCGATCACGCTGTATGCCGTATGGAGCGAGGAAAACATATTATCCCGCCTGACCGGCGGCATACTTCATTTCACAGCCTTGCAATTTGCGGCAGAATATGAGATAACGGTAAGCGGAAGCGGAACGTTCGCCGTCACAACACAGAGCAACACTTTCGACCTGTCGGCCGTTGCATCGCTCAACAATGCGACAACATGGACAAGGCCTGACTCTGGTAACATCCGATACAAAATCGTTGTAACAGCTTTCGACACCGACGGTGAAAGCCTTGAAGTTGCTAACTTCAACCATGATTCAGAGATAGGAGTAACCGAAATATCATCGACACTGCACCGCTGGAAGCTCGGTATCACCGCAAGGTTCAACGAAATATATGATACGGACAATCAGAAAGCGGTCCGTAATGAGATCAACGACTTAATAGCAAACTACAAATACACCCCTCAGAACCCGCTTGTTATCAAGAATCCGTTTGGTACGAATGAACTCGGATTGTATGTTTATTTCGAAACACCGGAAAGCAGCAAGATGAGCTATACTGTCAAGACAGCAAGGGATGGTTCCGCAGTAAAAAATTTCACAAGGGCCGTGAACGAAGGCGCTTACGGAACTGTCCACGAGTTCCAGGTCATGGGACTCGTTCATCAAGGACTGTGCGAAATAATATTCGATATAAAGGCACAAAGCGCGCAAACATCTTCGGTCGCAGCCCTCAAGGTGAACGGACAATGTTCCACAAATCCTCCTGACCTTTCGATAGAATACATCGATAATGACAACGCGGACAAGATAACCGACGGCATGTTCGTGGTATTCGACTCCCCAAGACCAAATATTCACATTTTCGACAACGATGGGATACGGCGCGGATACATAACATGCGGATACGGCTATACCAGGATACTCATCGATGATAAAGGAAACTGGATCTATGACGGGACACGAGAAAAAGTTGTTGTAACGAACAATCTCGGCGAGGTCATCAAGATATATCCGACACCGGGATACGTAAACCATCATGATATAATATTCGGGGAGAACAACGATATTTTGAAATTGGTGACCGGTAATGGTCAGACAGAAGATGTGATAATGTTCATAGATCGTGATACAGGAGAACATACGTTCCTCAACTTACGAGATTTCTTCCCAGACTATGATTTTGCACGTAACGGCGGCGATTGGTTCCACGCAAACTCCATCACGATCGTTCCGGAAGACAACGGGATCTATTCGTTACTGATAAGCAGTCGTGAGCTGTCGGCCATAATCAAGATCAAAGACCTATATGGAACGCCGTCACTGGATTGGATCATTACCGATAACATCAACATGGAGCCATACGGTACAATTCTTGAGAAGATCGACGGGATTCCCAACCTTGGCCAGCACACTATCACATACATCAAACATGATGAAAACGATCCGACCAAATACTATGTGCATTTGTTCAACAATCTGTTCAAATTCAGCACATCAAACAACTCGTACACGGACAATGATTATGACTTCGGTGACATGGACGAATCTCTGATAGGCTCGAAGTCGTCCATGGACATCTACATGATCGATGAGGCTACCGGAACCTGTACTTTGGTACAGACCGTTGATGTTGCATTCTCAATATTCATGAGCAGTTCCCAGATCTACATTGGAAATTATGTCATAGGCTCTTCTTACGGCCCATATATTTATGAATACGATGACGAAGGCAATCTTCTTGTGCAGTATAAATTCGGCGGCAATCTTCAGAGTCCACAATTCTACAGGGTGCTCAAATACAACATATGAACGATCATCGGCACCGATCGTGATATTATCCGATGACGTTCCTGTAGACCTCTTCTATTTTTTCAATATGATATTTCCAGTCGAACTTTTCTGCCTGCGTTCTCGCTGCACCTGCGAGTCTTTTACGTTCATCATCATCGTCAAGCAATTGATTCATGGCGTTCGCAAGCGCCTCGGGGTCCTTCGGGGGTATGATCATGCCACCGTCCTGAACGGTATCCCCCAATCCGTTCACACTCGTGCATATGATCGGTCTTCCGTAGCTCATTGCTTCAACGGCAGCAAGGCCGAACGATTCGAATAACGACGGCATAACAAAGAATTCACAGGATCCCATGAGTTCTGCCTTTTCTTCTTCAGTAACGTATCCTCTCATCTCGATCCTGTTCTCAAGGCCGTATTTTTTTATTTGTCTTTCAATCCGCTTCTTCTCCGGCCCTTTTCCGCATATGATAAGTTTTGCATTGACGGATCTCATTGCATCCACGAGATGATCGAGCCCTTTTGTTCTCACGAGTCTGCCGAGTGAGAGGATAAAACCTCCTCCCCCTTCGCCGGTATCAGGGAAAATGTTCAGGCAGCTCGGGATCGCGGTGGTCTTTTCCTCAGGTATTCCGCGCCTGATCAGATCGTTCCTTACAAAATCGCTTACACAGATCACGTGATCAAATGTTTTCAGACATTTACGGAACCAGTTGTCCTGGAATTCTGATATTTTTCCGGTAAGTCCAGTTCCCTCGCCCCACATGTTGTGGTACGTGAACACCTTATTTCCTGAATACTTCCGAAGATCTCTGTTGTAAGAGGGAGCCCATCTGTAATTGTAATTCACGATATCTGCGTCCAATTTGTTCAATGTTTCAAGGACATCTTTAGATGAGATGAACGGCGGATTGTATATGTTGATCAATCGAGACCCGAGACGTATTATCTTGTATCCGTCCCTCTCCTCATGCTCTTCCGTGTTCGGCAGTCTTCCTGTCAGTACCGTAACGTCATGCCCTCGTTCCGCGAGTAATTTCGACGTATCATGCATCCTGCGTTCGATGCCTCCCATGTACGGATAGAAGAACGGATTCACGTCAACAATTCTCATTAGCCAGACCTCCTTTTTTCTTTCTTAGGAATGCGGCAGCGATGCTGACTATTATCACGACGACAATGAAGATGATCGTATACATCTGCGCATCACCGCTGCTGAAATATGTGTAGAAGAAACCGCTCATGAGCAATATGAAGCCATATTTTACGATGCATCCTATAACAACGTATAACAGCGCCCTGGACAGTTTCCAGCTGTCGACCAAGCTGATGAACGCGCCCGCGAACGGCACCAGCGGTGCCACTCTGTTGATCAGCAGCATCCTTTCATCGCTGCATACTAGGAATTTGATATATTTGTCGGCGATCTTTTTGATCCTTTCCGGAACACGCACACGTTCGACTATCAAATAAAGAAGTGTTACGCCGACGACCTCCGCCACAATCGCGGCGCCAAGCAGCAGAAGTCCTAATTGAACGGTTGGTGCAATGATCATCATAAATGCAATGACAAAGAATAATTCCGGAAGGGTCGGGACGCTCATAGCGTCAACGAAGAAAATAAAGAACACTAACAGTGCGGCACCGATCCAGCCGTAAGGTCCGAAGATACTCTCAAAAAATTCTCCTATGCCGAACATCCAATCCGTGCCTCTGTACGCACAACATCATGGGTCTATCAATATTTAACCATCGGACTTGACGGAAAGGACATGGCGGCGTTCACAGCCGAACAGACGAAAGATTACCTAAAACGAACAGATGTTCGGTAACGTTCGAACTGAACGAGATTCGCGGCATCATCAGAATATCATCAAGTGTTCGCAAGGAGTTCGGCACTCTCAGAACGAGACCGCATGCGCCAGTTACGGTATATATTCAAAAGTCCTTCAGAAATAAGCGCGACAGCCACAATTATTACAAAGACCACTCTTATAGAGGTGTTAAAATAATACCATTTTTCCATTACCGGCATCAGGGCAATGACCATTATGAAGCATATAAGATAGAACAGATTGTTCTTTGTCATCTTCTTCTCTGTTGCGATGAAGAACATGAGGGGTATCGATAGATATATCAGCATATATCCGCCGGGTATACCGAAACCAAGCGAAATGGTGCAGCAAAGAAGTGCGACAATTTTCCAAAATTTCATATTCTTTGCGAAAAGAACCACAACGGATGACAATAACGTAAAAACAAGGACTATGACAGTGCTTATGGTCGCTGTGATGCCTTCCTCCAAGCCTAATATTTCCCCGAACATCATGGATGCCAACTGATACAGATTAAAGAATCCCCCTGTGCCCGGATATAGTATGCTCGTTGCCACGATGTTGTGTTCCAGCATATCAGGGATGATCAATGCGAATGGCACGAAGGATAAAACCGCTACTACCGCACATATGCCCGCTTCCATGTATCTTCTTTCTCTGATTATAAGCAACCAAAGTATTGCAGGGGTCAGTTTGAAACCGACGGCACATCCCAATGCAATGTACGAAGCATATCGGACGATCCTGTTCTCCGATCTGTAGCCCATAAGGAATGCAAGACAGAACACCAAAGTCAAGATTATGCTGTTACCTCTTTCAAGGGCAAATATGAACGGAAATGACACAACTATGAGCAGAAAGAGCACTTCTGTTCTTATCCCCGTGCCCCCCTCCTTCTCGGAGTTCGTTTTTTTCATAAGTATTCTGAATAAGATATGCAACAGGTAGAATGTCAGCAAGGTCATGATCAGGAACGAGAGCATTCCCATCTGCGAATCTCTGATGTCAAATCCTCCCGTATGTGCCGGGTCTAAAAATGGAACTGTTAAACAGTTGAAAACATAATAGAACAAGATAGCCAGAGGCGGATAATTCGGATGATCCAAGGAGTATACGACACTGTTAAAATGATCCATGAATACGTCTCTTCGGTCGTGCCAGAGAGAGTAATAAAAACTATCTCCGCCGGTCATTATCATGGCTGCAACGAAAACAGCAAAGAACACAAACATGATCGTAATGAAGAGCGTGGACACGGTGTTCCTGTTCCACGCCTTCTTATATCTGTCCTTTATTTCTGTGCACGACAGACGAATGGTACTTTTTATCGTCTCAACGGCGACACCCATGTCTGACAGTAAACATGCACTCTTAATAAAAGGTGTTCTTTCGATCGGTCTGATGTTTTGGTTCTTTCCGTGTCTGTTTCGATCCCGAAAATATTTCGACGAAGGGCACCATTAAAAGAACAGCCAACAGGTCAACACGAAAAAAACATCAATTATCGGCATGTAATGTCGTGAATTATGAAAGCCGTCATACTTGCTGGTGGACCGGGCACAAGAATATCAGAGGAAAGCAACCTGAAACCTAAACCAATGATCGAGATAGGCGGACAACTGATTCTATCAATATTTAACCATCGGACTCACAGGAAAGGACGGTACGAAATCGTAACGAGCACGACCGCATGCAAGGTACTGATAAATATTCAATTGAACATCTGAGTATAAATGGCCGAGACGCACACAGATTCTATGCATGATAGGATCGTATCATTTTACAAGAAAAGAAAGGTCCTGATAACGGGACACAACGGATTCAAAGGATCGTGGATGTGCAAGATCCTGACAGACATAGGAGCGGATGTATGCGGTCTCTCTCTTCCGTGCGAGGACGACAGTCCGTACAGGGCAATGGAGCTGGACAAGGTAAGATCGATCGTTGGTGACGTAGGAAACACCGAGGAAACGACGGATGCAGTATCATCATTCGAACCGGAGGTCATAATACACATGGCTGCGCAACCGCTCGTATTGGAATCGTATAAGGATCCCGTGCTGACATACAGGACCAATGTGATGGGAACCGTGAATATACTCGATGCGGCCAGGAAATGCGGGTCCGTGATATCGGTCGTGAACGTCACCACCGACAAGGTATACAAGAACACGGAGAGGGCCGAAGGGTACAGAGAGGACGAGGTCCTGGACGGTCACGATCCTTATTCAAATTCAAAATCATGTTCCGAACTGGTCACGGCATCATACAAACGTTCATTCTTCGATTCCGTACAGGTATCAACATGCCGCGCCGGCAACGTCATAGGAGGCGGCGACAGGTCAAAGCACCGCATAGTCCCGGATTGTGTGAGGGCAGCGGAACTCGGGAAAACGATAATACTTAGGAACCCGAATTCCGTGAGACCGTACCAGCACGTTCTGGAACCAGTTTGCGCATATCTTCTTCTTGCGGCGGAACAGGTCGGGAACAAAGAACTTGCCGGGAGTTACAATATCGGACCGGAAGAGGAAAGCACCATCACAACACAGAGGCTGGCACAGCTGTTCTGCGACAATTGGGAAGGAGCAAAATGGAAGGCGGTCGACAAGACCAAAGGGCCTCACGAAGCAGGGTCACTCAGATTGAACATCGACAAGTTCAAGGGAATATTCGACTGGAGGCCCAAGTGGGATGTAGAGGAAGCGATAAAGAGGACAGTGGAATGGCATCTCGCGGAACGCGACGAAAAGGACATGGCAGCGTTCACCGCAAAGCAGATAGAGTGCTACCTAAGATGAGTAAGGTACGGCGCTCATCTCAAGACAGGGCGGCAGGACCGCAGATGTTTCGACCGAGACACGGGGTCAATCGATTCTTTTATTTCAAACGGTCATTTTTTCCATCATGGTCGCATCGCTCAAAGGCAGGAAAAGCACACAAAGCGATATGAGCAATCCGAATATGCCGTACGCCCCGATAAGCCCGTATGCCGCCCCGCCCATGCCGCTACTCGGGATCGCAACAAAGAATATCATAAAGCTGATCGCGAGGGAGACCGCCGCCGCTATCGCCGCAGCCATCCCCTGATCTTTGGTTATCAGCACGGTCGTCCCCCACATCCCTATGCTGTAAAATATTATACCGACAATCAAAATATCAAAGAATCTGACATACGGCGCTATCTCGTCGCCGTAAACCGTTTCGAAGAGAGATCCTGCGGTGAACCTGCTCATAACGTAGCACACAGCTCCCAGTAAAAGGACCAACCCCGTCATTTTAAGATATTGTCTTCTGATCAGCGGCATGTTCCCCTTCCTGGACAGATTGGAGAAATACACTATGAACGGCGTGAAGACGCCGGTTATAATGGTCGGTATGACAATGGTTGGTGTTGACAGGGTGCTGAATATACCGACGATATCATCGCCATCTGTCATCTGCAGTATCAACTTAGGCAACGCAGTAATTATGATCGGCGAAGCGGCAGAAAGCAAAAGAGGGACTCCGACCTTTATCAGCGACGATACGGTCGATCGATCTGCGCGGTGTCGCGGATACCTATGACCCTCCGTCTTTCGATACAAGTATGCCATCGACAACAGGAATATGCCGCCGCCGAGCACAGCCATCACCGCCACAGAGAGCACAAGGTCGTTGGTAATGTAATACGGAATGATGAACGAGACAAAACTGACGATGCCCTCAAGTATCATGCATTTACCGACATAGTCGAACCTTTCGCGTATCTGCAGGGTAGCGGCGTGCAGCCATGCATAATGCAATAGGTTGCGGTAGACCATGTAAAGAACTATGACCATATTTTGTTTCAAAGTGTAATCGAAGAACAATACGACAAACAGGCACATGACAAAACTCAGCGCAACTGTAATGAGCCTTGCGACGCGGTGGTCATTTTCCGAATATCTAACATATTGATCGGATACCTGATACTGATTAAGAGAGAAGGTGGCAAATATGTTCAGTATGGAGCATATGGACAAAGCAACAGCAAACACTCCTGCTTCCGAAAAGTCAGTTATTTTCGGGATGATCATCAGGATCAGCCACTGACAGAACAATGTGACCATGTTTCCGACAGTGTTATACGTTATCTGTTTTTGCTTCGAAACGTCCATGTATCTCTCAACCACATATCCGGGTGTGCGTTGTTTCCATATACTCAGGAGATAGATAAAGGATTTTCACCTTGAACATTATATAATCTGTATTCTATCAGCGTTATAGTAATCAGAGAGGCAACTAAATGGTCGGGAAGATAAGCTTGTTAGATTGCACGCTCAGAGATGGCGGCTACATCAATGACTGGAACTTTGGCAACGGCACGTTGACCTGCATATTCGACAGGCTCAACGAGGCGGGTGTTGACATAATAGAGATCGGTTTTCTGGATCAGAAACGCCCCTTTGACATTGATAGGACAATACAGCCAGACACCGAGAGCATGGCGGTAGCGTTCTCCGAGGCAGCTGAGAAAAAATCCACAGTAGTGGTTATGATGGATTATGATGCATGCGACATCGAAAAGATCCAGCCCCGCGGAAAGACGCTGATCGACGGCGTAAGGATACTATTCAGAAAAGAGAAGATGCATGACGCTATCGCCTTCGGAAAGAGATTGAAAGAGAAAGGGTACGAACTTTTCATGCAGATGGCATCCATAACGTCATACACCGACAAAGAGGTCATAGAGTTCTCCCGGGCAGTCAGTAAGGTCAATCCGTCCGCGATATTCCTCGTTGATACGTACGGATTGATGCACAAAGAGCAGATGTTCCATTACTTCGGGCTGCTGGATGAGCACCTGGACAGATCTGTCGCGATCGGGTATCATTCGCACAATAATTTTCAGTTGGCTTATGCAAACACGATCGAGATGCTGAAGATCGATACCGACCGCGATCTGGTACTCGACGGCACGCTCTACGGAATGGGTAAGAGCGCCGGAAATGCGCCCGTGGAACTTCTGGCGATGCATCTGAATGAGAACTACGGAAAGAATTATGACATAAATCAAATGTTGGAAGCTATCGACACCGACATATTACCGATACATGAGAAACATTACTGGGGATACAACCTGGCGTTCTACATATCAGCAAAGAACGACTGCCGCCCAAGTTATGCGGAGTACCTTATGGAGAAGAGAACGCTCTCGATAAAGGCGGTCAATGAGATATTGGCCAAGATATCTCCGGAACTTAAATTCAAATTCAACAAACAGCACATTGAAGAGTTGTGCATGGAGTACATTCTGGACAATGTGGACGATTCTTTAAAGATCGAATCGCTGTCCAAAGAACTTCTCGGCAAGGAGGCCCTGCTGATCGGCCCGGGCAAATCCGTTTCGGAAGATAAGGAGAAGATACGCACGCACCTGAAGGAGAAAAAGCCGACGGTGATCGCGGTCAACTTCATACCGGACGGCATCAATACGGACTATTTCTTCATCAGCAGCCGCAAAAGGTACAGCCGTATGGTACCGCAGATGGACCGTATAAACGCTAAGGTCATTGCCACATCTAATATAACGCCCGTAGGGAAGAAGTTCGACCACATCGTCGATTACGGTAAACTGATATCGGAGAACGATGAGATATGGGATAATGCGCTGGTGATCCTTCTGAACCTCCTCAGTAAGATCGGGATCAACTCTGTCTCGCTGGCAGGATTCGATGGGTTCAAAGAAAAAGTGGAGATGAATTATATTGACAAAAGTTTCGACCTCTTCAAAGACTTTGAATATCTGTCCGCTGTCAACCGGCTACTGACAAAGAAGCTCAAAGAGTATCGCAAAGACATGGACATCGTCTTCCTCACGAGATCGATGTACGAGGATTGATCATGCGGTACGATGCCGTGATATTCGACATCGACGGGACGCTCATGGATTCAAGCGAGAGCATCATTTGCGCGGTCGAAGATGCGGTACGCGAACTAGGATATCCGAAAACCCCGTCGCGCGAAGAGATAATCCCGAACATAGGTTCCCCTCTCGGTAAACTTGTGATCGCAGTGAACGGATTCGTCGAGGATGAGATCAAGAGATTCAATCCGGTGTTCGACAATTACAAGAAAGAACACGTCATGAATGTAAAGATGTATCCGGGGATGATGGAGCTGCTCTCTGATCTGAGTGCTGTTTCGTTCATAGGAATAGCAACAAACAAAAGGGAAGATTACACAAAGACCCTTTTGGACAATCTGAATATATCTCCTCTTTGCGATGAGATACAGGCTTTGGATTTCGGATATACGCTCAAGAAGAAAGATCTCGTCGCGAACTGCATAAAGGCATCGGGGATAGAGGACAGGAGCAGGATAGTTCTCATCGGAGACACAAGGACGGACGAATCCGCAGCCAGGGAGTGCGGGGTGGACTTCATAGGCGTGACATTCGGTTTCGGATTCAAGAACGAGGCGGACATAACATATGGGCATGTTGCCGCTGATGTCAGATCCGTGCGAGAGATACTCTTCACATGACCGGTACAGAGGTTTACAGGTTCACGGCCTCTTTTATCCTTCTCACCATCTCATCAAGCATTTCATTTGTCATTCCAGGATATACCCCGACCCAGAAGGAATTGTTCATGACCTCGTCCGTCATTTTGAGATCTCCGACGATGCGGTAGTCCTTACCGTTGATAAGGTTCGAGAAGCACGGATGTCTTATGATATTGCCGGCGAACAGGTTCCTTGTCTGTATGTTATGTTTTTCGAGATGGGCGACGATCTTGTTCCTGGAATTTTTCTTCTTAGCCGTCATTATGAAACCGAACCAGCACGGATCAGAATTTTCCTGCTTCTCCGGTAGTATGATAGAATCGCTGACACACTCGAGGTTCTTTCTGAGACGATCCCAATTGGCCCGTCTCCTCTCAACGAATATCGGCAATTTTTCCAATTGCGCCACCCCTATCGCCGCCTGCATGTCCGTGACCTTCAGGTTGTATCCGTTGTGTGAATAGACATATTTGTGGTCGTACCCGAACGGCAGCGTGCCGTGCTGACCCATGAATCTCTGTCCGCAGTGGTTGTCCTCTCCGCCGGAACAGACGCAGTCCCGGCCCCAATCTCTCATAGACCTTATGATCTTGTGCAAAAGAGGGTCATTGGTGTATACCGCTCCCCCCTCTCCCATGGTCATCTGATGCGCAGGGTAGAAGCTGGATGTTCCTATGTCGCCTATGGTCCCCGTCTTTCTCGTCTTTCCGTTCATTGTGTACTCGGCACCAAGAGCATCACAGTTATCCTCAATGAGCCAGAGGCCATTTTTGTCACAAAATTTTTGTATGGATCCTATATCAAAAGGGTTCCCCAAAGTATGTGCCATGAACACTGCTTTTGTCTTATCGGATAGAGCGGCATCCAAACGGGAGATGTTGATGTTGTAGGAAGGGAGCTCAATATCTATGAAGACGGGAACAGCACCGTATTGGACGATCGGTGATACAGAAGTGGGAAAGGCCGCCGCAACGCATATTATCTCGTCGCCGCGTTTCACCGTTCTTTCCCCCAACAGAGGAGAGGTCAGGGTCATGAACGCCAGAAGATTTGCCGATGAACCGGAGTTCACAGCAGAGACATGATCCGTTCCCAGGAACTTCCCCAATCCTTTCTCAAATGCTTCCGTATACTTTCCCGCGGTAAGCCAAAAATCAAGGGACGAATCCACAAGGTTGCACATCTCTTTTTCATCATAGATCCTGCCGGCGTAGTTTATCCGGTCCCCTCCCTTATACGGAGGCCTCACGTGTTTCTCACGATAGTATTTTTTCACCATCTCAAGTATCTGTTCTTTTTCCATATTGATCACTCAAAGCATGTATCTGCAGTCTATTACTCTTTTGTTCCCGTATTCCCGTATCATTCTGAACTCATTCCATGCGGTCACGATCACCATAACATCGGACTCATCATACAGTTCTTTCATATTGTCCCTGATGGTTATTTTTATCTCAGGGTATCTGAGAGAGAACTCTTTGTTCGCCACCGGATCATATGCAGATATTTTCTCATATCCTTTTTTCTGCAGTTCCTTTATGATCTTCAGCGCCGGAGTATCCCTGACATCATCGGAGCCGGGTTTGAACGAAAGACCCAATATTCCTATCCTGTTATTCTTGTCGAGGCCATTTGATATCATATTTGCCATCATTCTGGGGCGATTCTCATTGGTCGCTATGACCTCTTTCAGTATTTGCGGTTCGAATCCTCTGTTTTTCGATTGCGCCAGCATGGCATTTGTATCTTTAGGCAGGCAATAGCCTCCGTACCCGCAGCCCGGATAGACGTAACTGGTCATTGCGCAGCCGTTCCAGCGTTTGTCCATATGAAGTATATTGAACGCTTTGGGGATATCTATACCGCCAATGGTATCGGCAATGGTGGCCATCTCATTGGAATAGCTGATAAGTGTTGCCAATATCGTGTTGGAAAGATATTTTATGAATTCTCCCGTGTTATGTGAAACAAAGAATTTAGGAACATTCATAGGCCGGTACAGAACATCCATCATATCTTTAGTCCTATCATCATCGCATCCCACTATGATCCTGTCGGCGTTCATGAAGTCGTCCCAGCAATGTCCTTCTCTCAGGAATTCCGGATTGTTCGCTATGCCTATGTTCTTCGAGATCTTGCCTTTGGACGCAACATAAGGAACTATCTTATCAGAGGTCGTCGATGGAGGGATCGTCGATTTGGTGATCATCAGCCGGATATTGCCGTCGATCGGGTCACCGTATTCATTCACCAGTGCGTCCACGGTAGAATCGATCGCCGAGAAGAGATACCTCAGATCGGCACTGCCATCCTCGCTGTATGGAGTTCCGACACAATAGAAGATGTATTCGCTCTCTCTAACTGCTGATGCGGGATCATCCGTGACCGTGAAATTCTTCCCAAGCTGTTCTCTCAGCACATCACGCATATGCGGTTCTGAGAACGGAAGTTCCCCCTTTCTAAGAGTATCCTTGCGCCCGGCATCTATATCGACACCGTAGACCTTATATCCCATATCTGCAAAGCCAAGCGCGGTCGTCAATCCGACGAAACCCAATCCGAACACTGTTACGGTTATCATTTCATCACTCATTGTAAGGTGTCTTTGACATATCTCATGAATCTTATAACGCCCTCGCGGACGGATATAGAAGGGTCATACCCTATTACTTCTCTCGCCTTCTTAATGTTCGGGCATCTTCTCTGAGGGTTGTGGGCCAGATACTGCGGATCTTTGGACGATTCATACCTCACAGCGCCCTTGTACCCGAACACTTCCTTTCCAGCCTCTTTGTAGATCTGCGCTAGTTCCATTATCGATATCTCGGGGGATTCGATGCCTATATTGAAATAATCATATTTGCCATGGACAAGTGCCTTAAGATAACCTGCTACAGAGTCTGCGATATAGCAGAATGTCCTGGTCGGACTTCCGCTGGAGAGGATGACTATGTCTTTGCCCTCGACCACATTTTTCATGAAGTCGGCCGGAACGCGCTTATCGTCGAGCCTCATTCCGGGGCCGTAGTTGTTGAACGGCCTTACGACGGCTATGGGCATGCCGTACTTTTCTGCGAACAGCATGCACATGGTCTCACCGAACCTCTTCGATTCGTCGTAACACGCACGCGGCCCGGTAGCAGACACGTTGCCGTTATATTCTTCAGACGTCGGCACGGCTTCCGGAACTGGGTCTCCGTATATCTCGCTGGACGAGAAGAACATAAAGCCGTCCACTTTTTTTGACGAGTAGAAATCAAGAAGGTTCCTCAGCCCCCAAATGTTCGCATCAAGAGTTTCGATAGGGTATTTTCTGTAGAATGTCGGGGAGGCTATGGACGCCATATGGATTATATGGTTCGTACCGGCAGCCTCTTGGATATCCTCTATCTTGTCTTTTATTATGTCGAACTTTTTGATTATGAATAACTTGTCATCCGAGAACCTTTCCATCCAGTCCGGACGGCCGAGCATGAAATTATCCAGGCAAATCACATTTTTCAGATCCAGCTCTTTCCTAAAATGTGAGAAGAAATGCATGAAATAGAATCCCAGAAAACCGGCACAGCCGGTGATAAGTATGCTTTTCCCGCAAAGTCTCGCTCTTTCCTCATCCGACAACATGCGGTATGTGTGCTCAAGATCTAGTTTCAGCTGTTTGTCTCTCATCTTCTCCTCACATAGTCATCGATGTTAATTAATCTCTCGCAACTAACAGTTAAGTGATTCAGGGAGGCATCAAAAACATTGCGCACAGATTCAAAGATCATAATCTCTGTCTTACTGCATCTATCGTTCTGGAGATCCCTTCTTTGAACGTGTATCTCGGAACAAACCCCGTGTCTTTCGTAAGGTCGGTCAGGTCGGCGCAAAGCATCATTGGCTGATGAGGATAATACTCTCTTGCACCGAACTCGACAGAAAGGTTCGGGTCTATCGCATCTCTGAGTTCGTTCACATATTCTTTAAGAGGCCTGTGCTCTCCGCTCCCGACCGCGTACGCACGTCCGTCCGTGCCGTCCGTGCCTATAAAGAGCAATGCACGCGCCGCATCATCCGAATACATATAATCCCAGATCTGTTCGCATTTTGTCAGTTGCGGGATGTCTCCGTTCAGCAATGTGCTTATCAGATACATTATTAGTGTGCGGT
>JAIRJQ010000028.1 GCA_031260545.1 Methanomassiliicoccaceae archaeon
GAACATTGTCTCACGGCACCCGATGAAGGCGGATGCAAGTTCATTGCTATCGTGATAAAGAAAGAGAAGGCGTGTGACCATGAGGAACATTAATTTACGGTACATAGACGAGGAATTTGATGAGGATGGAATATTAACGAAATTAAGGGTGCATTATCCCGACAATTTCAATTTCGGATATGACATCGTCGACGACATAGGAACGCACGACCCTGACAGGAGAGCATTGGTATGGGTAGGCGAGGAAGGGAACACGAGAACTTTGACGTTCCGCGACATAATGGTATATTCCAACAAGGCAGCAAATTATCTCATGTCCCTGGGTGTGAAGAAAGGGGACTCGGTGATAGTCACGTTAAAGGAGAACTACCAATATTGGTATGTTTCTGTTGCGCTGCATAAGATAGGCGCGGTTCTGATCCCTGTAACATCGATGCTGACCACGCATGATGCGGAATACCGTGCGAATCTCTCTTCGGCAAAGGCGATCATATGCACATCATACGGAAAAGTAACGGATGCGTTCGAAGGCATTGAGATAAAATGCCCTGATGTAAAAGTCAAGGCGATGTGCGGAGGAGAGAGGAACGGATGGTTAGATTTCGATGCAGGCGTGGAGGCGGCATCCGATAAGCTGGAACGCATACCCACGAAGGCCACAGATCACTTCCTGATCTATTTCTCATCTGGAACGACAGGATACCCGAAGATGGTATTGCATGACCATACGTATCCTCTCGGACATATACTGACGGCGAAACATTGGCATAATGTCGATCCCGAAGGAGTTCACTTCACTATCGCGGAGACAGGATGGGCAAAGGCATCATGGGGAAAGATATACGGGCAGTGGATCATGGAGGCCGCGATATTTGTATACGACTTCGCTAAGTTCACACCTGCCGACATTCTCTCAAAGATAGCGGAATTCAACATCACGACGTTATGCTGCCCGCCGACCATGTTCAGGTTCTTCATTCAAGAGGGTCTAGAAAAATTCGATCTGTCGACGCTGAAGCATACCACCATTGCCGGTGAACCGTTAAATCCCGATGTGTTCAACAACTGGTATAAAGCAACAGGGCTGAAACTGGCGGAAGGGTTCGGGCAAACTGAAACGACACCGCTGATATGCAACACCACCAAGATGGAACCGCGTCCGGGATCGATGGGCAAGCCCTGTCCTCAATATGAGATCGATATAATCAATCCAGACGGAACGTCATGCAAACCCGGTTATTCTGGTGAGGTCGTTGTACGTGTCGATAATAACCCTCCGGGTATTTTCAGAGAGTACTATCTTGATGAGAAGAAGACAAAGGCGACAATATTTGACGGATATCATCACACGGGCGACATCGCATGGAAAGATGAGGAAGGATACTATTGGTACGTCGGCAGGAACGACGACATAATAAAATCATCCGGATACCGTATCGGACCGTTTGAGATCGAGTCTGTTGTTCTCACGCATCCTGCAGTGAAGGAATGCGCTGTCACCGGTGTACCGGATGAGATACGCGGACAGCTTGTCAAAGCGACGATAGTGCTCAAACCCGGTTATGAACCGTCTGATGATCTTAAAAAGGAGATCCAGAACTTCGTGAAAAAGGAAACGGCACCGTACAAATATCCGAGAGTGATCGATTTTGTACCGGCGTTACCGAAGACCATAAGCGGAAAGATCAAACGAATGGATATCAGAAAAGGGGATCTCTGATCCCGGATCCCTCTGCGGACCGAAAGAAAGGAGCGGCGATGCCAAAAGAAGTACACACAGCGGATGTGAGAGACGATGTGATGCCCCTTCATTTTGAAGAAGGGACATCGTTCGGGTTCCGCCAAAGTTTTCTGCAGGCGTTCATAATAGCAGCGGAGGCGCATGAAGGGCAGAAGGATTGGTTCGGAGGAGCATATATCCTGCATCCGCTGGAGGTCTCAGCATACTGCAGGACCGAACGCGGCAGTATCGCCGCCCTGCTCCACGATGTTGTGGAAGATTCCGGGATCACTGTTGACGACCTGCGCTCGAAAGGGATAGATGAGTGCGTGGTCGCAGCTGTGGACCTGTTAACAAAACGCAAAGGTGAGGAGCTGGACGATTATTACAAAAGGGTTGCTTCGAATGATATTTCTGCGGAGGTCAAATTTGCCGATATGAGACACAACAGCAGCAGGAATCATGATAAGTTCCCGACGAATGAAGAAGCGGAAAAAATTCATGAAAGATATCTCGGCCGCGCCAAACATCTTTTGCTCCTGGTCGGTGAATCCCGCGCCGCGGAACTGACAACAAAAGAAACGTATGATTGGCTTATGAGTTAGCTTTTCATTGCTGACATCCCTATTATTATCCTCTTTATCGTGCGCGCATTCCTGCGCCGATGTGTACCATGAGACCGCACGGGCTATACGCTTAAAACATTCGTACGCTATACGAGATACCCGATGATATCAAGGCAGGGCCTACTATGAACGATAAGGAATACGAGAAGGTCTTACAGATACTCATGGACCCTAAGGCCAGTCCCGAAGAACGCATCAAGGCGACCGAAAAACTCCAAGAGATCACAAAAAAGATGCAAATGGACCTCAGGTCCCAATTGGAAAAAAATAATGTGTCCGAAAGTGAACAACCACGTGAGGAGTACGAAATTCGGGACGACAAGTTTGATGCTCTTGAGAAAGAGATGATGAAGAAATTAGAATCCGCCATGGGGAAACAACAGATGTCCGGTGCAGGAGGTATGCCCGATATGTCAAAAATGATGGCCGATATGGGTATGCCCGATATGTCCAAGATGTTCGCGGAAGGTAACACTCCGGACATGTCCAAAATGATGGAGAGCATCAAAGGAATGTCCGGTGGCGGAGGCATGCCGGACCTCTCGAGTATGTTCTCCGGCGGAATGCCCGATATGTCAAAGGTCATGGCAGCCGTTGGCGGGATGTTTGGTGCCGCGGGTGTGTCGGACCTCTCGAAAATGCTCCCCGACGGAATGCCCGATATGTCAAAAATGTTCGCGGGAGCGGGTGTACCGCCCGGTGGGATAACAGATGTGCCAGATCCGAAAGAGATCCTCGCGATCGCCGAAAAATATTATTATGCGCATGCATGGCTCGTCCGCGGGGACGCCGGTAATGAACTTAATTCGAAAGCACCTGCAAGCTTTGACGGCAGCACCGTGGACGCGGACCGCGCGAACATCCTTTGCGATGCTTCTGTCTCTTCTGCGGACGACAATTATAATGTGGCCGCCGCCGCGGCAGCGGTCGGCTGGGCGCCGACACACCTCCGTTCGGTCCGTGTGCTGTCATCGATGCTGAAACAATCCCCTGCCGTTACAGATAACGATAAGATGAAGGACGCCGAGAAAATGGCACAGTATGCGAAGGCCCTGTCCGAGAAAAAAGGATAAGGGCAGCGCATGAGGAACGATGCCCATATGTTTTAATAGTCGGAAAAAAATGCATTATGTAATTTTTTCCGATTAGAGGTGTACGAATGGAAATAAAACGCGACAGATATCTGAACCGGCTGATAAAAAGAAAATGGAACGGTCAAATAAAAGTGATAACAGGGATCAGACGTTGCGGCAAATCATATCTCCTGTCCAATCTGTTCAAAGATCACCTGATATCAGAAGGCGTTGATCCCAAGAATATAGTGGATATAGCGTTAGACGATATCGATAACGAACATCTTCGTGAACCCCATGCGTTATACGAACATGTCGTCGCATCTGTCGGCAATGAGAGATGTTATGTTTTTTTGGATGAGATCCAGTACGTTGAAGGATTCGTGGACGTCTTGAACGGATTGATCCGAAAGAAGAATATTGATGTTTACGTAACGGGCAGTAATTCCAAGATGCTGTCAAAAGATGTGCTCACAGAATTCAGAGGGCGCGGGGATATCGTGAGAATATATCCGCTGTCCTTCTCAGAATTCGCAAAAGCGTTCCCGGGAGGACAAAAGGAGGCCTGGGACATGTACTTAACATTCGGCGGAATGCCATTATTATTATCGATGTCCGATGAAGAACAAAAAACAGCATACCTGCAAGATCTCTTTGAAGAAGTGTATTTGAAGGACATAAAAGAAAGGAATGATGTCAGACTGGAGAATGAATTGGACATGATGGTTGACCTTTTGTGTTCTTCCGTCGGTTCGTTGACCAATCCGCTGAAAATTTCCAATACTATGAAAACAGTCAACCGCTCCGGAATTAACGAGGAAACCGTGTCTAAATATCTGGGGTACTTGGAAGATTCATTTTTATTCGAAAGATCGAAAAGATATGATCTCAAGGGAAAAAAATATTTCGACACTCCGTCCAAATATTACGCAACCGATGTGGGCTTGCGTAATGCCAGGCTGAATTTCAGACAGCAGGAGGAGACGCACATCATGGAGAATATAATTTTTAATGAACTGAAAAGCAGAGGTTTCTCCGTGGATGTGGGTATCGTTAAGGACAGGATAACAAAGGACGGTATCGTGGAATTCAAACAGCTGGAAATAGATTTCATTGCGAACAAGGGGCGCCGGAGATATTACATACAGTCTGCATACAGAATGTTCGATGCCGAAAAAAAGGAACGGGAACTCAGGCCGTTCCTCAAGGTGAGAGATTCATTCAAAAAGATCATCGTCATCGAAGACGACATATACCCGAAAACGGACGATAACGGAGTGCTCACCATCGGCATCAGACAATTTCTTTTGGATGAGAACAGTCTGGACCTGTGATCGTTTGGATATATGCCGAAGACTTAGGTAAAATGAAGGTGAACCGGAATGACAGTGGTGCAGGGGAAGGGATTTGAACCCTCGAATGCCTACGCAAATAGGCCCTGAACCTATCACCTTTGGCCAGGCTCGGTAACCCCTGCATTATTTTTGCGAGAACACATAGTCCTATAAAAAGAATGCTTGAAAAAGAGTAAAGGGTTTGCTCAGGATATAAGATATGGGATCTTATGCTTTCATTATCTTGAGCCAGCCGCCGCTCTCGTAAACACCAAGTTTACGGTCAATAAGCGCTCTCTCAAAATCTTCCCAACCAATGACCTGAAGTCTGTTGTTCTTTCCTTTCGTGAACTGTACGCCTTTCGTACCCTTCACAAGACCGGGCTGAAGCCCTTTGATCTTGGCGATCTGTTTCGCCTTGTCTGTGCTGATTCTTTCCATTGCCATGTTCATCCCTCTGACATTTCGTGCCTTAAAGCACGCGACACTTCATTTATATAGTCCATATATATACTTTTCCTATGTTTTTGCTTGTCCAGTATCTTTTTTGTCATTATTAGAGTCTAATCGGCGTTTAATTTTGTCTGGCCGTCCCGCCGGCAAAAGTAAAGAAAGAATTATCAAATCGCAACCTCATGACGTGCTCATATGACGGTCATCGGGATGTCGGGCGTCGCGGGTAATATCGGTTCGGAAATAACACCGGAAGTGGCTTTAAGCATCGGCCGCGCCATAGGTTCGCGGTATGATGACGTGGTCGTGAGCAGAGATGCGGACGACTGCGGAATGATGATAGTCAACGCAATTGCCGCCGGCCTGTCTTCTATGGGAAGCAACGTCGCGGACATCGGGATATGCCCTCTTCCCACGTCCGTACGCTCTTTCAGTA
Organism: Methanomassiliicoccaceae archaeon; assembly: GCA_031260545.1. Classification (GTDB taxonomy): domain Archaea; phylum Thermoplasmatota; class Thermoplasmata; order Methanomassiliicoccales; family Methanomethylophilaceae; genus Methanomicula. Next base: position 5,643 of record JAIRJQ010000028.1, read on the forward strand.
AAGGTGCATGCGGCATATCCGTGACAGCACCGATGGGTTCCTCCGATTACCGGTGGATACGGTTCACGAATAACGACGGATCGTCGTTCTCCCCGTCACAGATAGATGAGATACGTTCTGCGATCGGCAGCAATTCGGTGCCGTACGTAAAACACAATTCCGTTGGTCCTGTGTCAAAGGAGAACATACCCTTGGACGCCCACGCGGAAGATATCATCAATTCCGTCGGTAACCTTGACTGCCCGGCGATCATTGATTGTGCTTCCGATTCAACTTCGCTTGTAACGCCTTTGATATTTGCGGAGATGGGCGCTGAAGTTACAGCAATGAATTCGGTGATCGGAAAAGGGCTGACAGGGAGGTACGCGGGCAGGTCCAATCTGCGCGACATGATAAAACATGTGCGTTCGGAACCCGGTTCCATAGGCATCACGCACAACAGCAGCGGCAGTGTGGTATCTGTCATAGATGAAAGCGGGAGGCCGCTTTCCGGAGGTCTGCTGATGACGCTGCTTGCCTCTTACCTTAAGATAAGGTCCGTTGCGGTATCTATGAACACAACGATGGCGATCGACGAAATAGTCGGAAAGGTGATAAGAACGAATACCGGGGACGACCATTTGGCCGATGCCATGAGATCTAACGATATATCATTCGGAGGTGAACCGTCAGGCACGTTCATTTTCGGTAATGCGTCATTCTGTCCCGACGGCATATATGCGGCGGTGCTTGCCGCCAAGATAGCGAGCGGCGGAAGTTTGAGGCAGGCTGTTGACGAGATCCCCAATTACCCGTCGGGGAACATGGACGTTAAATTCACAGGGGACCGTGAAGATATCATCAAAAGGCTGAGCGAACGTATGACGTCGGCGGATTGTGATGCGCTGATAACCGCGGACGGATGGAGGGCCGAGCTATCGGACGGGTGGTATTACATCAGGATGTCCAATTTTGAGAACAAGATACGGATAATGGCAGAGGCCCGCGACAAAGTGTACATGAATTGCCTTCTCGATATCGCTGAGGACCTCGTATCATCGTGCATCCGTTAATCTGTCATTTCCGGACGCAGTTCGTAACCGTTCGAGTCGTACGCTTTCCAGCTTGTCCTGTCGTACGGCTGGCACGTTATAATATGGACGCCGCCCCATGAACTGAAAAGATCGATATCGTCGTCGGACGGCCTGTTGGAATATCCGGGATGCGAGTGTATCGTTCCCGCCATGCGTGTGTTCACCGGCGACATCCACAGATTGATGAAGCTGTGGCTGTCCCCGTATATCGTCCCCGGGATCAGCATCATTTCATCGATAACACCGTCATTGTGCCTAGACAGACATAAAAATTCCTGCGGGTAGCACGATCGGGCGGATTCGTTTATCGCGTCTATAAGGTCCCATGATATTGCGTAAACTTTCTTCATAGTCCGCTCTCTAGTTTTTCATGTATCCTCGAATAGAAGTCGTTATCGAATCTTATGAACCTTCCGTAACTGGAGGACATTGAGAATTCGATCTTCGATTGTCCCGGGATGTTATATTCTTCCTGCCCGTCGATCACCAGCACGCATCCTTTGTCCATTGGCAATTCCACAGTTATCTTTGACGACGTCGGTATCACAATGGGACGGGCAGCGAACTTGAACGCCGCCATCGGCACCATTACTAATGCGTTAACGTGCGGGTCTATTATCGGCGACCCTACGGACATTGCGTAGCATGTGGAACCCGTGGGTGTCGAGATTATAACGCCGTCCGCCCTGATGTCCGTCGCCAGATGGTCATCCACGTAGACCCTGAACTGTCTTATCTTTGCTATAGTGTCCGTATGGATGACCGCTTCATTGACCGCGTCCGCCAATCTTTTTCCGTTGAACACCGTTTGTAATTTCAGACGTTCATCGATCCTGAACCTTCCGTCCCTCAGCCTTGCGATCCCCTCTTCTATCTTATCCACCGGTATCTCCGCCAGAAATCCGACGCCGCCGGCGTTCACTCCGAATACCGATGCGTTATTGTTCTGCATAGCCCTCAATATTGTGCCGTCGCCGCCCACGGTCACCATTATGTCGACGTCCATCTCTCTGATCGGCGTCCCTTCCTTTCCCATGGCTGCCGCGATCTCCTTTTCGAGTATCACATCCTCTCCCTTGAGCGCTTTCAGAACCTTTTTTGCTGTATCGACGGCTATTGGCAAACTCATGTTCGCGTATACCCCGTACCTGTGCTTATGCATGCATCTCCCGGAGCGTCCCATCACCATATCGTAAACTTCACGATTAGCGACAGCAAGGAAGTTCGACCTGTGGCCCAGGTCGAACGGCATGTCGAATTCCGTTCCGTCGAGATTGTATATGTAACCGCCGGCCTCCTTCAGGATCAGGTAGCTTGCTGCTATATCGATGACCCGTATCGACCTGTGATTGTTCTCCGAGTTCATCAGGAACCCGTCGGCGGCGCCGGTCGCGACCAACGCCATTTCTATTGACGCACATCCGTACGCCCTTGATGATTTGACACGTTTCGCAAGCGCGAACGAATCCGGATGGGCGCCGTTCCCCATGTAGATCATCATCATTAAACGGTCGGGATTCGACCGTTTTTTCGCGTGTATACGAATTCCGTTCAGGTATGCTCCTTTTCCTTTCTCCGCAGTATACTTGTCACCCGTCACAAGATTTTCTATGTACGCGATGCGCACATCTTTCAGCGAATCCTTACCTATCGCCATCGACACCGTATACATCGGGACGCCCATGACCGAGTTCGATGTGCCGTCTATCGGATCGAGTACCAACACTTCCTTCGCGCCGTTGTCCACGAGTCCGATCTCTTCGCTCAATACGTTAAGCGGAATGTTCTTTTCCTGGATATAACTGAGAACGACATTCTCCGCTATCTTGTCTATCTGCGTTGTCGGTGTTCCGTCCATGCCGATGCATATCTCCTTGCCCCGCGCCTCAGCGTCGGGGATAAGGCAGATCGCATCCCGTATGCGGCCGGCGATCTCACTTAGAATGTTCATCATCATTCTGAATATATGTTCGTGTGATATATCAATTCGCTGATGTTTTATCTATGGAATGAGCATCACGTATGATGATGGCGCAGAATGAACGTATCATGTTCAGAGACGGGAGGCTGATGACCCTTTCCGCCTATCCCGGCAACAGAGTGTACGGGGAACGTTTGGTGAATATCGATGGTAACGAGTATCGGGAATGGTCGCCGAACAGAAGCAAACTCTCTGCGTACATCTGCCTGGGAGGTTCGCATCTTCCGTTCACCGGATCCAGTAACGTGCTGTATCTGGGGGCGGCGAGCGGAACGACCGCAAGTCACGTATCAGATATCGTCAACGAAGGAACGGTGTATTGCATCGAGTTCTCACAGCGGTCATTCCGTGACCTTGTTGTAACGTGTGAGATGAGAAAAAATATGATACCGATACTCGGTGATGCGACACGGCCGGAAAGCTACAGTTTCGCATTGGGGAATGTGGACGTGGTCTATCAGGATGTTGCGCAGAAAGGGCAGGCAGATATCTTCGCGGACAACATGGAATGCTTCTCCGCAAGATACGGGATGGTGTCGATAAAAGCAAGATCTGAGGACGTCACAGCCTCACCGGAAAAAATATTCGATAAGGCGTGCGAACGCCTCGCTGAAAGAGGTATGACCGTCATTGATATCGTATCCTTAGAAAAATATGAGAAGGCTCATATGATGATAGTTGTTGAGAGGGTCATATGAACACCGTATACACAGTAGCATTCTCCGGACCGCTGTTCTTAATGGTCCACAGCCCGAAAAGGAACGGATGGGAGATGCCGGGCGGGAAGATCGAAGAGGACGAGAACATTAAGGATGCCGCCGTCCGCGAGTATATGGAAGAGTCCGGACATCGGGTGAGGATCATATCAATGACACAAATGAACGGGTGTCATGTCTGTGCGGCGTTCCTCGGCGAGAAGGTGAAAGATGGCGAGTTCACAACAAAGATGTTCAGGGAGCTCCCTGCTGACCTCTCGTTCGAACGTTCCGAATATTATGGTGTTTTGGATTGGGCGCGCCATGCCGTTTACGGTCATGATTGAATCGTCTATGCATCCTTAATGGATCTTTGAAAAAAAGGCAGGGACGGCTTCCGCCGCCCTTTGTTAAAGTTATTAGTCCAGGTTGAACGTTATGATCAGCACATTGCCGCCGTCCCAATCGAAGTCGAACCACAGATTGTTATCACTGAATTCAAAATGGTCCTGATTCACCCAGAAATATACGGGGCCTGCTACCTGTTCGCCGTATTCTTCTTCACATACAACAACGAAGTAATATTCATCTGGGTCATATTGATCGAATACCATTGAACCGCCGCTTTCGAGGTATGCGGTCCATTCTCCCCATATGCTGCCCGGCGCGTAAATTTCCAGGAAGTATGTCTTGGGTTGAACGATCTGTTCCCTCTCTATCGCAAAGCCGAAGAGCAATTCGACCTCATAGTACCATATGCCGTCTGCTCCCTTGTAATATGCTGCGGGATCCGCCGAGAAGCTCACGCCGTCTCCGTCGTCGTTCAGTTCGATACCCGCTGTTCCGTAAAACTGGTCCAGCCACCATGTGTATATGTACCCGTCATACTCAAAGGTACCGCTGATCGGATCTATATTGAATTCTACGGTCTCGCCTTCGGCGAACGGGATACAAACAGACCTCGCGCCAAACACTTCGCCGTATCCGTTCGTCAGATACATAACGAAGTCGAATGCGCCGCTGTCATAAATTTCATAGAGCAGGTCCCATTTTTCATCTTCCGTCATGCCGTCGAAATTGTCACTGCTGCCCCAAAGGGCAAAAATGTTCATAATTAGAAGTTTGCTGACCTCTGTTTCAGCGAAAACGCCGACCTTGACCACATTGGCGCTGTTGCCGCCTTTGCTGTCCGCGATCCAGTATTTGCCCGGACCGTCAATAGCGAACGTGACGACGTAATAGCCGTTACCTATCTTATAGGCAACTTCAAGCGTACCGCTGATGTCACCGGTAACATTGATGTACAGGGCGTTCAGGGTCTTGTTGTCCGCGATAAAGCTGAAATTGTCGAAAACGACAGTGTTGTTGTTCGCGGTGATCTCTTTGCCGTCGAAATTGTCATAGCTCTTCTTGTCGATGCTGGCAACCGCTCCGTTGATAAATCCGGCTGATGCGGGGGCCGCTGATGCGGTGACCGCCAACGCGGGGATCGCGAGCGCAAGTGCCAATACAAATACAAGTGCTATGGACAATAGTCTCTTCATTTTTTTACCTCCTGATCTTTTTGCCGCTTTTTTGCGGCAAATAATTTGAGCGGAGTGTCCGGATAAATAGCTTCTCTCATTTTCTGCCGTGTTTGTAAGTCTGCCTAGGCTCCTGTCGATTAATATTCTTACTCATCGAATTTTGAGACTTTTTAACACAATTGTTTTTAATGATTACACTTTAAAGTTTAGTGTATTTATATATTTGTAAAACGCTACGCCGACTATCCGCCGGACGGGCGAACCATTGGTTCGAAGGTTTATGAGAAAAATTACTTGCGTTATCATGATCGATACCGAACAAAATCTTCATATCCTTATCCTGACTGTCGTCTCTTCGAAAAGAGCTTCTATTACACACGTGCTAATCAAGCTTTTATACTTGTACCATGTACCCGCAGAAAGCCTCGCCGCCAATAGATGATTTGGAGGATCAACAATGGCAAGAATGCACGCAAGAAGAAAAGGAAGGTCGTGTTCGACACGCCCTATGATCTCGGAAAGCCCGGCATGGGTACCTCTCAAAGCCACCGAAGTAGAGGATCTCATCGTCAAGATGGCTAAAGATGGCCTGATATCCGCCAGGATCGGTCTGATGCTCAGGGACCAGTATGGTATCCCTGATGTGAGACTGCTTACAGGCAAATGCATAACCGAGATCATGAAAGAAAAAGGGGTAGCGCCTGAATTACCCGAGGACATCTCAAGCCTCATGAGACGCGCCATAGCGCTTAACGTTCACATGAAGAGCAACAAGGGAGACCACAGCAACAGACGCGGCCTTCAGCTGATCGAGTCGAAGATCAGAAGACTGGAACATTATTACAAGGACAACGGTGTCCTTCCGCTGGACTGGAAGTATTCACTCAAGACCGCAGAGCTCATGCTCAAGTAAGGGGTGTTCCATGGACGATATCGTCCCACCAAAACTTTTTTCTCATTTATCTTCTGCCGCCGATATTGTTAAAGGATACGATAATGTGCGCATTTTTTCGCATCATGACGCTGACGGTATATCCGCAGCGATCATACTCGCAAAAACGATGATGCGCGCCGGAAAGGGATTTACTGTCACGTTGTTCAGCGCACTGAATGACGAGACCGTTAAGGAAATAAAGAACTGCGGATCGAAATGCATCATCATTTCAGATATGGGAGTATCGTATCTCAAAGAGCTTGATGACATCGATGCGGATGTTGTCGTTCTTGATCATCATAAGGGCGATCTTAATGTTTCGTTGAAAAGAGTTGAGCACATCAACCCTCACTCGTACGGGATAGACGGAATGACGGCGGGATGCGGCGCATCCATGGCGATGCTGTTCTCCGTAGCATATGATCAAAGGAATTGGGACCTTGTGCAGATAGCATTCGCCGGCATCGTCGGCGATAAACAGCATCTGAAAGGCCTTGAGGGGATCAACAATTATTTGTTCAGGGAAGGGAACAAAAGAGGATATATCAAGAAAACGGACGGCCGGATCGTACCTTCCGGGGACCTCATCAGCTCTCTTTTCCTTTCGGTGGACCCGTACATACGCGGTGTCAGCGGAAATGCCGACGGCGTTTCTTTGTTGTTGAAAGATGCAGGCATTGACGCATCAAGATCGACTAACGACCTCAACGATGCGGAAAGAAGAAAACTATCGTCGCTGACCGCAGCGAAACTCATTGAACAGGGCGTGACGACGGAAACGATGAATGAAATGATCTCTCCCGTTTATGTGCTGAAGGATTGGAGCGTCGACGCCGGATCGCTCGCATCCGTCCTGAACTCCTGCGGACGCTCGGGTAAAGGCGGCATCGGGATCGGGTATGGTCTGCGTGACCGCACATCAACAGCGGAAGCGGTCGCAGCGGATGAGGAATCACGCAAGAAGGTACTTTCCGCGGTAATGGAACTTGACTCCAAAGGATTGAACAAAATGAAGAATATCCGATTCTTCGATAACCCGTCATCAGGATTCACCGGAATGTTATGTGAGGTCGCGATCCGTTACATATGCGGTTCGGATATGCCGGTCGTGGGATACAGCAAAGCGAACGGGATGACTAAAGTGTCGTCACGCTGCACTCATGAACTTCTGAGAATGGGCGTTGACCTTTCTATCGCGATGAGGGATGCCGGAACCTCCTTGGGCGGAGGCGGAGGCGGCCATAAGATAGCAAGCGGCGCCTGGTTCCCTGCCGGTAAAGAAAAAGAATTCCTTGATGTTCTTGATAAGATCATAGGGGAACAGCTCAGCGCCAGGTGACGTTCACTTCGTCCGTCCTGAACCTCTGTTCCACTTTTGTATCGTCTATTGTCATCCGAACACCGGAGTCGTACATTATATGACCCAGCCATGCTATCATGGCACCGTTATCAATGCAGAGCCTCGGCAACGGGACGAACATCTTTGCATCACGTTCCTTTGCCATTGTCTCTATCATCCCTCTTAAACGCTTGTTCTGTGCAACTCCGCCTCCCATCAGAACCTCCGACTTACCGACATGCGCCATCGCCCTTTCTGTTACTTCGGCAAGCATGGCGAAACATGTCTCCTGAACAGAGAAAGCGATGTCCTCAAGCCTGTGTCCTTTCTTCTTCAGCGCGACCGCGGATGTCATGATGCCTGAGAACGCGATGTCCATCCCTTTCACCGAATACGGAAGGTCTAATAATTCCGTGCCCTCTTTTGCGAGCTTCTCTATCGTCGGGCCCGCGTAATACCCGAGGTCCAATTCCCTTCCCAGTTTGTCCAGCATATTTCCGATGCCGACGTCCAGCGTTTCGCCGAATATCCTGTAGCGTCCGTTGGCGAACGCGATTATCTGTGTGTTCCCGCCGGATGCGTACAGAAGGACCGGGTCCGTGCACCCTGTGGTCGCGTTACCGATCTCAACGTGTGCAACACAATGATTAACGCCAATTATCGGGATGTTCAGACGAACGGATAATGCTCTGGCCGCCGTCGCGGCCACCCTCAGGCACGGGCCGAGGCCGGGTCCTTTGGAGAATGATATTACGTCTATATCCTTAAGTGATAATTTCGCATCTGTAAGCGCCTTTGATATCGTAGATGCAACAATATCAGTATGATGATTCGCCGCTTCCCGGGGATGCAATCCTCCTTCCGGCGGCCTGTACATTTCAATTACGTTCGCAAGAACATTGCATTTCTCATCCGTTATACCGACGCCGAGCGTGTGCGCCGTTCCCTCTATCCCGAGCGTTATCATTTACTTCTTTCCCGCAACAGAACTTAACCTCTCCAATATAGGGAGGGCACCGCACACAACCTCATCGTCAACTACCAGCACCGGAAATGTCTTTTCAAGTATCTCATAATACGCCGCCTCGGCCATTCCGTCAACGGTGTCCGCATTGATTATCTGAATTTTCAGATTCTTAGGCATCCTTTCCTTCACATGCTCGCATTTTCCGCAATTATCCTTTGTGAACAATTTCAATTCCGGCATACAACTTGCATCTCGTTACGCCGTTTATATGTTTCGTAATTAACGGCGGTCGTATCAAAAAGAACGTTTGAGTGATGCGGCATCATTTTTCGTTCAATTTCCGGAGAGCACAAAAAGGTATAATAATAAGAAACATATCCTCAGCCCGGACGGGCTCGTGGTCTAGGGGTTATGACGTCTCCTTGACATGGAGGAGGCCGCCGGTTCAAATCCGGCCGAGCCCACCACTTCACTCTTCTTATAACTCAAATAGTGACCGCAGGTCCTGTATTTGATCTGAACACCTTTTTCAGTAAATTGCTAAATAAGGCGCCTGACCTTTTTCTCACGATCTTCGGAATGAAATGTCAACGATCTTCGGAACGCTGTTCGGATCGTTATGCATACCGTCGTCCCGACGGTGCTTATGTCGTACCGATCGGGTGTCTGAAGGATCGATGCTGTGTCGTACCGTTAGCGCACCTCGATAAATTTGCATTGACATAACTGATAGTATCGCCGCGATATACATTTCCGTCAAAGCCGTGTTTCAAAACGTAGAAATAGTAATAAAATGTTGGTGCGGGTGCTGCGGCTGTAGTCTAGTGGTCAGGACGGTGGCTTCCCAAGCCTCTGACCCGGGTTCGAATCCCGGCAGCCGCACTTTTCCGTTCATTATGATTTTCGTAATCGTTTTATCTTTGCGTTGTTTACCCTCCTTTTGATTTGATATGCTGGAGATCGACAGTTCTAAAGGAGAGGGGGGCGGACAGGTGGTGCGTTCTTCGGTGGCGCTTTCCGCGATAACCGGCATTGAGGCCCGTTTGACAAGAATTCGTGAGAATCGCCCTACCAACGGCCTTTCCAAACAGCACTGTATCGCGGTGAGAGCGGTTGCCGATATGACCGGTTCCGTCGTAACAGGGAATCACACCGGTTCCAGCGAGCTTTACTTCAAACCCGGGAATATCCAAAAATCTGACATCGAATTGGATATAGGAACGGCGGGAAGCATAAGTCTTGTTCTGCAGGCTGTGATGCTCGCAGGCCGCAATCATAAAGAAAGGGTGAGGATAGACGTCCGCGGCGGTACGAACGTCATGTGGGCGCCTCCGATCGACTCATATCAGCAAATTCTTTTTCCGTTAATGGAGCGCATGGGAATAAACGCGCGGTTAGATATTGTTGACAGAGGTTTCTATCCGGACGGCGGAGGCCGCGTGATCGCGGAATTGGAGCCCGTGGATGTTATATCGCCTCTTAATATCACCTCGCTCGGCGAACTCAAAAGAGTGGAGGGCATCCTTTACATACAGCAGCTGAAGGATAGGATCATGGAGGACATGATAACATCGTGCGAAGATTCCCTGGATGTCAGGTGCCCCGTTCATATCGAGGTGCAGCGCACCGTCGGTAATTCCAAGGGCGCAGGTCTTTCTTTGGTCGCAGTGTATGACAACGGACGGATGGGCAGCAACGTGCTGACAACAAAGGGCCATCCGGCAAAGCAGGCGGGCGAGGATGTCGCGAAGGACCTGATGAAGGAGATGAAATCCGGCGCAACGATGGACATTCACACTGCTGATCAGTTATTACCGTACATGGCAATGGCCGACGGCCACAGCGAGTTCACGGTGTCTAGGATAAGCAGACACCTATTGAGCCAGATGGATACTTTGGAAACATTTCTGGACGTCAGGTTCGGTGTGGAAAGAAAGGGTTCCGTGTACAATATGACGGTCGCTCCGGGTGGCGCATGAGGCCATTTGTCCATGTGAACTGCGCAATGTCCGCCGACGGGAAGATCGCCGGCGACGACCGGAAACAAGTGAGGATCTCAAGCGACGAGGACCTTGCGAGAGCAAAGGAATTGAGAAAAAAGTATGATGCGATACTTGTCGGCGTAGGCACGGTGATCGCGGACGATCCGCACCTTACCGTCAAAGGACGGAGTTATGATGAGAATCCTGTACGTATCGTCATAGACCCGAACGGCAGAACGCCTAAAGGCGCACAGGCTGTCGATAAGAGAGCAAAGAGCATCATTCTGACCGATGATCTTTGCACAGAAAAATGGAATGATGTTCATGTGATCAGATGCGGCCGCCCGTTCGATCTGAAGAAGGCAATGACCGTGCTGTCAGAACTTGGGATCGAGAATATCTTAGTGGAAGGAGGCGGAGAGACGATCGCATCGTTCTTCAGGAACGATCTTGTTGACAGGTACACGATATTCGTGGGAGAACTTCTGATAGGGGGGCGCAACGCACCGACGCCGGCGGACGGTGACGGATGGATCTGTGAGAACGGTCTTCGGCTGAAGATGAAAAATGCGGAAACACTCGGTAACGGCGTTCTTATCACTTACGATGTCAGATGACCTGCTCGATCACGAACTTCGAATAGTTGTTGCCTGCTCCGAACACTTCGCTTGACGCTATCTTATAATTCTTTCTTGTGATGTCTTTCAGCACTTTGACAAAGAGCCCCTGGCTGAACATTGACATCGATTCCGCGGCACAATGCGTCACATCGTAGCTGTCACGAACGATTATCGTCAACGGCATGAATGTGTATACGCATACTTCGCCCATATCGTGTATCTCATAAAATTCCTGCAGTTCGCTTATTATGTCCTCGACCTTCGATGAGCTTATGTTCTTCGCCAGCACCTCTCCCAGATTCTTGCCCAGCTGGCGCATTGCGGCGCCGACGCAAAGTCCTGACATCTCCGCTCCCACGATTATCGCTCTCAACATTGTTTTGAAAAGATTGCATCCTTTTTCGGTGATGTCTTCCAGCGTTTTCCAGTAGATGCCTTTTTCTTCTTCGTTGACCTTGCGCGAACGGGCCATCAGCCTTGACGAAAGAGAGAACATCTTCCTCCTGCTGTCCGCCGGATCATCCCGGAACATGACTAGACCTTCGCCGGTCATTTTGTCAAGATGCACGGATAACGTCGATTGTGCTTTTCCGGTTATATTGGATATGTCCGTCAGAGAGAGGTCCGATGACGCCAACTGTGTCAGTATCTGCCTTCTGACGGGGTTTGATACCTGTACCAGACCGTTGACCGTGGCATAGAGATCAAAGCTTTCGTCCATCAGTAGCCCCTCATGTAATACTCAGATAAAATAATGACTATCATTTTACAAACCGCCCGTACCCTTTCACGGCGATGTGTTTTTTTATATACAGGATAAGAAAGAATGTCCGATACTGTAAATAATAAGGGTGTCTATACTGACGCGGAGAGAGGACAATGAAGGTCGGTCTGGGAGGCAACAGCAAGGATATGAGGGCCATATGGCTCATTAACGGAGAGGTCAGGATGATAGACCAGCGCAGACTTCCCACTGATCTTTCCATTGTCGCTTTCAGCGATGTCAGGGATGTTGCAGCGGCAATAAGGAACATGACCATTCGCGGTGCACCGTCCATCGGTGCCGCGGCCGCGTACGGTATGTGCCTGGCGGCGCTGAAGGGTGCTAACTTAAAAGAGGCCGCCGAAACTCTCAAATCCGCAAGGCCGACGGCGAATGACCTTTTTTATGCTACGGACCACATGCTTCAGCAGATAAAAGATAAAAAAGATCCGGTCGAGGCGGCTGAATCGTATGTGCAGATGATCGTCGACCACTGCACGCGGATAGGCGAGTATGGTGCCGAATTGATAAATGACGGCGACCGCGTGATGACCCATTGCAACGCGGGTGCGCTTGCTACCGTTGACGTCGGTACTGCGCTTGCCCCCATAAGGAAGGCTCGCGATCAGGGAAAGAAAATATTTGTATTCGTTTCCGAAACAAGGCCGAGATTCCAGGGGATGCAGCTGACAGCATGGGAACTTCTGCAGGAAGGCATCCCTCATTCGATAATCGCCGACGGCGCTTCCGGCCATTTTATGAAATCAGGGGTGAACATTGTGATCGTCGGTGCGGACAGGATAACCGCGAACGGGGATTTTGCCAACAAGATTGGAACGTATGAGAAAGCTGTTCTCGCAAAGGAACTGAACATACCGTTCTATGTCGCCGCACCGGTATCCACGTTCGATCTCGATACGGAAAGCGGAGACAAGATCGTGATCGAAGAAAGGTCTCCGGAGGAAATAACAAAGATCGGGCCGATGAATATAGCTCCTGTCGGATCTTCTGCGGTGAACCCGGCGTTCGATGTTACGCCTGCACGGTACGTCACAGGATTCATAACAGAACGCGGTATACTCAAACCGATGGAGATAGGACGGATGAGGTGACGCGTTTTGGACGAGGCGACGGCAAGAAGTGTGCTCTGTGATGCGTGTTCAGCATTATACGGAAAGGATCTTCTTGTATCGGCCGGAGGGAACGTGAGCATACGTTTTGATAACGGCATCTTGATAACTCCGTCTGGAAGGAACAAAGGTTCGCTCTTGCCCGATGACATGGTGAAGATCACAATGGAAGGAAAGGTCTCCGGAAAAGGGAAACCGTCGATCGAATACAAATTCCATCTGGCACTGTATGAACGCAGGAGCGAGATAAATGCGGTCGTGCATTGCCATCCGATATACTGTACGGCGCTGGCGGTCAGGGGCGAGAGGTTGCGCAGCGATCTCACGCCGGAAGGCGTGATACTCTTGGGCGACGTGCCGAACATACCGTACCGTACTCCCGGGTCCGATGAATTGGTGGAAGAGGTGTCGAAGATATACAGATCATCGGCGGCGATCATGGAGAGTCATGGTGCCGTCACACAGGGAAGAACGATGGAAGAGGCATGCAACCGCATGGAAGAACTGGAATTCCAGGCACATCTGCAGCTTATTGTCGGCAACGCAGTAGGGCTTCCCAGAGAGGAAGTGTACAGACTCAGGAAAAAGTGATCCCGTGATACTTGTTACAAAATGGTTCGGAGTTTTTTTATGCGACGATTCCCGCGTCGTTGACAAACGCCTTATGCCGAAGGACCCGGAACAGATAGCGGAAAAGCTCGCGCTGATGCAAAGAGGTTCATTACTTCCCGAAGAGGCGGAACTTGCAAAGGACAGAAAAAAATTGCAGGTGTCGGAACGCAGGCAGTCCGAGCTTGGTAAACCGGCATTGTTCGATTCATCGTTCATCAAAGCGGAAACATACGGTTTTGATGCGGCGCTGATGCACAACGCAATGGTGATGCTCGGAAAGTTAAGGACATCCGAACCGATACCGAGGGACAAGAATCTTGTTCAGGCGATAAGGCATCTTGACGATCTCATCGAGTCATGCAATTTAATGAACGAAAGACTGCATGAATGGTACGGGCTGCATTTTCCAGAACTCGGGGATCATGCGAAAGATGAGAGATATTGCGGACTTATCGCGAAGCACGGATGCCGTGACGGAATAATCAAAGAATTGGAACTGGACATTGAATCCATCGGTTCCGATATGGACGATGAGGATATGACGGTGATCAAAGAACTTGCCGATACGCTTCTCATGATATACAACAGCCGCGAAAGAACGGAATCGTACATCTCGGAGCTTGCGGACGAAGTTGCGCCGAACATGTGCGCCCTCATCGGCAGTTCGTTATCCGCGCGTCTGATATCATCGGCCGGCGGCCTTGACCGATTGGCCTCGCTGCCGTCATCCACATTACAGCTGCTTGGCGCAGAGAAGGCAATGTTCCGGCACCTCCGTTCCGGAAAGAAGCCTCCGAAGCACGGTATGATCTTCCAGCACCCCGATATTCATCGGGCACCGTACTGGCAGCGCGGAAAGATCTCCAGAGTACTGGCAGGGAAAGCGCTGATAGCGGCGAAAGTTGACCGCTACAAAGGAGAATTCATCGGCGACGTTCTGTTAAAAGAGTTCGATGGGAAGGTCGCGGACATAAAGGCAAGATACCCGGAACCTCCGAAACGCAAAGAGACGAAAAAGAATAAAGAGGCGCAGAAGGGTAAAGATGCAAAGAAGGGCAAACGTAACAGATGATATTTGAACGAATAATTATATAATCTTAGTATAGATTGGGGAGTTGATTACAATGTGGGAGCAAAAAGAAGTAAGGGAGTTGAAGATCGGCAGGTACCTCAACATCGACGGGGAGCCGTGCAAGATCATATCAATGACCACATCGAAACCGGGTAAGCACGGGTCTGCGAAAGCAAGCATCGAAGCAACGAGCATATTCACCGGCGCAAAGAGAACGATCATCTCTCCGGTAAGCTCTAAAGTTCAGGTTCCAATGATCGATAAAAGAAAAGGACAGATATTATCGATACGCGGCGAAGAGATACAGCTGATGGACCTCGAGACGTTCGAGACGTTCAGCATGGCCATTAACGAGGACCATGAAAGTGATCTCGTTGAGGGCGGCGAAGTGATGTATCTTGTCGCCATGGGAAGACAGAGACTGATGTGAGATGCCTTACGGTGTCACATTCGCCGATGCGGACTCAGCGTTCTCCGATGCTGATGTGATCATTTACGGCATTCCGTACGACCGCACGACGACATTCAGATCAGGATCGAGAGAGGCTCCCGCCGCGGTAAGACGCGCATCGTACAATTTTGAGGTCAAACACTTTGAGCACGGCAAACTGCCGGATGTCATGATGCATGATTTTGGTGACATCGATGATCACATACATCCTGAAGATATGATGGAAGAGATCGCGTTCTCAATGGCGCCTGCGATAAACGGTAAAAAATTTACCGTAGCCATAGGCGGAGAGCATTCTGTGACCTCCCCTATCGTGAACCTTTATGACGATGTATCTGTGATATCCGTTGATGCGCACCTTGACTCCAGGGACGAGTTCATGGGATCGCCGTACAGCCATGCATGTGTGATGAGACGGTGCTCTGAACATGTAGGCATCGATAACGTGTTCGTCATCGGTGTGAGATCGATAAGCGAAGAGGACTTGGACAGGGATGATGTCATCCCTCATATCACGTCATACGAGATCGTGGAAAAGGGAATGAGCTCCGCGATAAAAAAAGCGCTTGATTCCGTGAAAAATGAGAAAATATACTTAACGATAGACATTGACGGTATAGACCCTGCATTCGCTCCCGGGACGGGGACGCAGGAACCTTTCGGTCTGCTTCCGATGCATGTGAAAACGCTTATCAACAGCATCGGTGAAAGACTTGCGGGAATGGATGTCGTTGAGATCTCCCCGCCGTATGATCACAGCGGCATCACTTCAGTATTAGGTGCCAGATACATCAAAGAATGCGTTTCTGTGTACACTAAGCATCATTTGCGTTAGATGAGAATTCGATGAACTCGATCGCCTTTATCTCTATTTCGTTAGCTCTCTGCATCGCCTTTTCGGCATCCTTTGATTCGGAATAAATTCTGAAGATCGGCTCCGTCCCTGACGAACGGGCAAGCATCCATCCGTCCTTATACAGCAGTTTCAGGCCGTCCGTTGTATCCGCTTTCGCATCTTTGTTCATTTCCATCAGATATTCCACTAAAGGTATCTTAAGTTCATTCGGACATTTTATTTTTCTTCTTATCGTGTGATATATGGGAAGGGCTTTCATCTGTTCCGATAACTTTCCGTCTTTCACGATACATTCGAGCATTTTCGCGGCGGCCATCGCACCGTCACGGCATAACTGATGTTCCGGAAAGATCATGCCGCCGTTGTCCTCTCCTCCGAATACCGCATTATTCAGGAACATTGCCTTGGCAACGACCGGAGAGCCGACAGCAGTGTACATCACATCCCCTCCTGCCGCTTTTACGACCTCCTCCACCATTGACGACGAGCTTACAGGAGTGACAACAAGGCCGCTCTTCTTTGACAGCACATATTTTGACATTATTGACAGACTTTTTTCACCGCCCACATATTCTCCGGCGTCCGTGATGAATACCGTTCTGTCCGCGTCGCCGTCATGCGCTATTCCGACATCGGCCTTCGTTGTCCGCATTAGTGATATGATATCTTTCAGATTTTCTTCGGTGGGCTCACTGGGGTGTCCGGGGAAATCTCCCTGCGGGTTCG
This sequence comes from Methanomassiliicoccaceae archaeon, assembly GCA_031260545.1. Lineage (GTDB taxonomy): Archaea > Thermoplasmatota > Thermoplasmata > Methanomassiliicoccales > Methanomethylophilaceae > Methanomicula. The sequence continues at coordinate 22,370 of JAIRJQ010000028.1, forward strand.
CGTTAAGTGTTATAGCACGAACACCGAGCTTGCTCAGAAGCATCGGACCTGTCGCAAATGCGGCGCCGTTAGCACAGTCCAGTACTGCCGTGAGGTTCGCGTTCCTTATGGATTCCGCATCGACGTGCTCGACCACAGAATCAACATAAGCTTCCGTTGCCGTCGGATCGTATGATATCGTACCGACAGCGTCCCACGCGTTGCATCCGGGGTCTTCGTCGTAAAGGGCCTCGATCTCTTCTTCGACCTCTCTTGCCAGTTCCCTGCCCGTGGGGCCTACGCACTTTATCCCGTTGAACTGCGGAGGGTTGTGCGATGCGGTTATCATCACACCGCCTGCCATGTCCCTGTGCGACCCTACGTAGTGCTGCATCGCCGGCGTCGGAAGCATACCGATATCGATTATATCCGCACCGGATGCCATGAGACCGGATGAAACTGCACCTTTTATCATGCCGCCCGATCTTCTTGTGTCCGATGCGATCACAACGGTGCCTTTAAAGAATGTCCCTATCGCTTTTCCCAGTCTGACCGCCAGATCTATCGTAAGATCTTCGTTGACTATCCCGCGAACGCCGTTTGTACCGAACAGTCTGCCCATATGATCATACCTTATGAGCTTGTGCGCTGATTAAAGTGTTGTTATGCTGACGACGTTGTTCCCTCTCAGAACGACCGTACCGAGGCGTCTCTCCTGATCCGCTGTCCGTTCTTCGGTTTCCTCGAGGACCATGTTCATATAATCATCGTACCCTTTCAGCTTCCCTTCCAGCACCCTGTTGTCCTTTAAGAGAAGCGAGATACGTTTGTCTATAGATTTTTCCAATAAAGCTAACGGTACGACCATAATAACCGCTCGTCCATGTTTGGCAGATTATATAAATGATTCTATTTGATGCGTGTGCTCTCTTATACGGAGTTATGAACGCCATTGGCTCTGAATATTCTCATTGCCGATCTGCTGTATGTTCAGCGGTACTCTGCATGACAGTTTTACATTCCGGATCGTTCCCGTCTTATGCCTTCTCTCTCACAGCTTTTGCAAATTCGCTTACCTCGTCCCGTAACATCCATACGGTGTCCTTTTTCCCGCCGAACGGAGGTTTCCCGCCGAATGTGCTTATGCGGAACGCGGCTTTCCTGATGTTCTCCGGTACAGCTTTTTCCACAAATTTCATGTATTTCTCGGTCTCTACGTTGCATACGAATATCGCTATGTTCTTTTTCAGCAGCGCGTCAGCGTTCTCGCTGAGGAACTTCTTGAACGGTTTGTACGCACCGCCCATCCTTATCCCGGAACCGATGACCACTGTATCGTATTCATCGATGTTCGGCGTCTTTTCGTTCAGATCGCAGAGCACGCAATCCCCGATCTCCGCGGCGAGCATCTCTGCGCATTCTTTGCTCCCTCCGCCTTTCGTTACATATGCTACCACTGTTCTCATTCTCTTCCGCTCCTTTTTTCTTTAATATTGTTATGTATGGTATTCGTAATATTTCTATCCGTTCATACTGTTCTCTGAGTTGTATCATCACATGACCCAGTGTGCACTCTTTCACCGCAGATATTGTAAAAATTTTTACGATGGATATGAACGATGTGCGCCCGTATGAGGGATCGGCCGCGGCACGGATAAGGGAACTGAGAGCCCCGGCCTTGTTCTCCTAACGGTCACTGCACCTTCTTGTCCATCTTCTCTATCCATTTCTTGATGTCCGCTTTGCTCGTACCTTCGATCCCGTAATGTTCGGCGAATTTCTTTGTTGTTGTGAGTTCGAGGGTCTGCCCTTTCTGTTTTCCGTTGATGAGGTCAAGTTCTATTAACTTGCGAACGTCGTCATACACACGCGCGCCGAGTGTTCTGAACAATTCAGACTGCAATATCGGCTGATGATATGCTATCACCGCAGCCGTCCTCTGCACGCCTTTCGATATTTCCGCTTCGGTGAACTTTTCTGAATACTTGGCGTACTCTTCCTTCAGTTGGAATGCGTACTCGGAATCGATCTTTGCTACCTTTATCGCCGAGCCCATTCTTTCGTACTCTATAGTAAGCGATTTAAGGGCAACGCGCACATCCTCCTCGCTCAGACCCGTCTGATTTGCTATATCTATAACACGCAGACCCTTGGCGCTGGCGAAGAGCGCCGCCTCAACGGCACCCCTTTGATCCACCTCAGACCACCGCCCTCTTTACGAGTTCTTCCGGCTTCAGGTCCTCGACGAGGGCGTTGCTCCAGTCGAGCTTCTCTTCAACGAGTATCTCTCCGTACGGCAGCTCTTCCTGCGACACCGTGAGCTTTCCCTTGGACACCAGATGCAGTACTGAAACGAACGTGGTTATGTTCACTTTTATATCGTTCACGAACAGATCGCGCAGCGGTATCGGTCCGGGACCGAGGCTTTGTATCATATTCCATACATCATCGATGTCCTTCTGATCGTCCTCTATGTGCGCCTTGTTGTTGAACTTCGGTTCCTGCGCTTTAAGTTCGATGCGGGCTTGCTCGCGCGCCATATGGATCTCCATCTCCTCTCTCGCATCTTCGAATGCGTCGAGAAGTTCGATCATTGTCATCGCCCTTTCCGGGTTCCTTCTTACGGCTGCGTTGAATTCTATATCCGGGATGTACAATTTTTCCGGCTCGTACATCGCATCCACATCGAATCCCATGTCCCATCCTTCTTCCCCGAACGGGTCGAAGCGCTCTCCTTCCTCTAATGTTATGTTCGACTGCATTCTGAGGATCTTCCATGCCATGTGTATCAGTTTTCCTGCGACCATCAGATCCACTGCAGTTGTCATTTTCTTTGCAGAATACATTTTCGCGAATTCAACGATGTCGATGCACCACGGGTCCATGTCGTGTTCCAGCACCAGACTGAACGCTGACCTTATCGATTCATCGACAGGGTCGTTCATCGTCTCCCCGGGACCGCTGTCCCGCAGTACGCTTATGTACCTGTCTATTTTCTCTGATCCGACGTTATCGTCGATCAGTGCCTTGTGGAACAGTAAATGCTGTTCCATGTTCTCCATTCCTATCCCATCCGTTTCCATCTCAGTTCCCATCCTTTGATCTGCCGGCATCGCTTTCATATTTGGATACTTCCGCGAGGTCCGGCTGGAATATTATTTTGCTTATACCCGACGGCTGTCTTGTCACGCCTATCAGGTGATCTGCTTTCTCCAGCGCCACTTTTCTTAACGAAACCTGAATGAACTGCGCCTTTGCGGAGCTCTTTTTAACTCTTCTTGCAACTAGCTCGGTGTTCACCGAGTCTAAGAACATATCAACTTCGTCCAGAACATATAACGGCGACGGCTGCAGCTCCTGGATCGCGAAAATGAATGCTAAAGCGGTGAGACTCTTTTCCCCTCCGCTTAACGCTTCCAGCCTCAGCAGTTTTCCGTTCTTTGGTTTCGCATTGATCATCAGGCCGCCTTCGAACGGTGAGTCGTCATTCTCAAGTTTCATGAACGCTTCGCCGCCGTTCGATAATTCCGCATATATCTCTTTGAAGTTGGTGTTCACGCCTTCGTAAACGGTCATGAACAGACCTTTCTTTTCTTTGTTGATGTTATCCATCAATGACGTCAATTCACCGATACGCAGTTTCATCTTCCCTACGTCGTCAGAAAGACGTGTGTGTCTCTCTTTCTTCTCATCGAAATCGTCTATCGCCCGTAAGTTCACAGTGCCGATCTTTGATATCACATTCTCGCATGATCTTATCGTCCTTTTCAGTTCCTCTTCTGACGGGACGGGCTGCAATACTTTCACTTTCAGCTGCGAAACTTCTTCTTTCAGTTGTTTCACTATTCCGTCGGTTATCTCTATCTTGGCCTCGAATCCTGCGGCTATTCCCGTTTTTGTTGTTATTTTATCGGATGTGTTATCCCTTTCGGATTCCGTTGACACCTTTTCTTCCAGGACCTTATCTCTGGCATCTCTCAGATCGGATATTTTATTTTCATAATCCTCTTCTATCTTTCTGAGACCTTCAATATCGATCGTCAGGCGTTTTATCGTTTCCTCTTCCGCCGCCTTTTCGGAAAGTCTTGATGCGATCTTGTCCTCTGCGGTCTTTATCTCCTTAAGCAGAACATTCTTTCTGTTCTCTATTGAATCCCGTTCCGCTTCCAGTTCTGCGAATTCTACTGAAAGCCGGCCGAGTTCTGTCTGAGCGTTCATTGCGTTGTCCTGAGTGGTCTGCATGTGCTCCTGCATTCCCTCCGGCGCGATCTTGACCATGTTCTCCTTTAGCGCTGTCCTTTCATCTTTCAGCGAGTTCAGCGAGTCTGTTATATTCTTCAACTCTTTTTGGGCTGCGTCAAATTCTTTCTTAAATTCCGCAAGCTTTCCTTTTTCTCCGTTCTGATCGTCGGACGCCTTTTTCCTTTTCTCCTTGAGAACAGTGAGCTGCGCCTCGTATCCCGCTATCTTACCTTGAACGCCTGCTGATCCCGTCGCCGCGGAACGCATCTCATCATCGTACACTCTTATCTGAGCTCTCACGTCCCTGAGCGTTTGTTTTACCGTCTCAAGCGCGGTCGTTGCGTTCCTGAGCTCTGCGCCTATAGCGTCAAGCTTTGATTCCGCCGCCGCTCCGAACTTGAATGCGGTGCTCATGTTGAGCGTCCCGCCTGTCATCGCACCCGACGGATCTATCAGTTCTCCGGCTTTTGTCACCAGTCTGACGTCGCCCATCAGGCGTCTCGCATCTTCTAACGTATTGACGACCATCGTGTCGCCCAGCACATACCAAAATGCCGCCCTGTACTTGTCCTTGAATTTTATCAGGTCTATGGCGTAACCGAGGACATCCTTTTCGATCATTATCGCTTTTGCTCTCGGTCTCCCTTCTCTCATCTTATTCAACGGTAAGAAGGTCACACGACCCAGCTTGTTCTTTTTGAGGTATGCGATGGCTTCGGATGACACTTGATCGTCGTCTACTATAACGGCCTGCATCTTCCCGCCGGCCGCAACTGATAATGCCGTTTCGTATTCCGTATCAACGGACGCGAGTTCCATCACCGTCCCGTGTATCCCTTTCAGAACTCCTTTGTCCCTGAGCTCAAGTATCGCTGAGACGCCTTCGCTCTGCCTTACACTTTCTGTGACTCTCTTTTCAGTTTTCAGTGATTCGTAATCTCCGGAAAGTCTTACCACTGCGCTGTTCAGGTCGGCCTCCTGTTTTTCAAGTTCCGACTCTTTCTTCCTTGCGGTCATTATTTTTGATGTGAAGTCTTGAAGGTTCACGGCGCCGTTCTTTTCTTTGAACTCCTTTAAATTCCATTCCGCGTCCTTTATCTCGAACTCCGCATGCTGCAATTGATCCTCGAACGCTGCGACGTTCATCTCCGATGTTGACTTTGCGGATTCCGCCTTTGCCGCCCTTATTTCAATTTGTTTCTGTTCCTCTGCTTTCGCGTCTATCTTTAATTCCGTGTCCTGAAGCTTGTCCTGCAATGCTTTCAATTCACCGCCGCTGCTGCTTATGCTCTTCCTCAGATCGTTCAGCGCTTTGCTTGCGGCCTCGAGCGTGTCCTTCTTGGCGTTCATGCTCTTTCTTGTGCTGACAAGTGAATCATTGCACGACTGCAGTTCCTTCTCCGTTTCTGTCAGCGTTTCCTTGTTGGCGGCTATCGAATCGTTCTGGTCGCCGATGTCTTCCAAAAATCTCTCAACACGGTCATCCGACCTTGCCTTCTCTATTTTTGTCGCTTCGATCTTATTCTTTATCTCTTTGTATCCGGGGCCGGACTTATCCTCGATCTCTCTTTCTTTCGCCTTCAGCAGATTTGTTAACTCTTCGACCTTTTCAATGAGTTTTATCTTCTTTTGTTTAAGATTCTCGATCTCATTCTGCGAACTGAGCATCTGCGCCCGTATGCCGTCGGCCTCGGCCATGGCATTCTCGAGGTGACGATGGACCATCTGTGCTTTCGCCTCATCGAGCTTCGACTGCGCTTCCAGATATTTCCTTGCTTCCACCATGTCCTTTTCTAACTGTTCGAGCTGTGTGTCCAATTCTTTGATTATGATCTGTATCCTTTCAATATTCTCTTCCGTTGCCGCCTTTTCCTTTCCGGCGCTTTCCAGATCTGTATCGTAACTTGATATTCCCGATATTCCGTCAAGTATCCTGCGCCTTTCGATGCTGCCCATTTGAACGATCCGTGTAACGTCCCCTTGCTGCACAAGATTGTACCCTTCCGCGCTGATCCTTGCTCTTGATAAAAGACTATCAAATTCCGTCAATGACGATTTTCCGTCATTCACGTAGAAATATGAACTGTAGCCCTCGCCGTCCTGCGCCAGCTTTACAAGACGCGTCAATTTCACGGTGTCGTCGTCCCATGGTATCATGCGGTCCTTGTTATCAAAAACTAACGAAACTTTGGTGTATTCTGATTTGCTCTTTGACTTTCCGCCGTCGAATATCAGATCCGTTAATTTACCGGCACGTATCGCCTTTGAACTTTTAGGACCAAGAACGAATAATATCGCATCGGAAATGTTCGATTTCCCGGAGCCGTTTGGGCCGGTGACCGCAAGATATCCTTGCATGAGCGGTACCGTTAACTTACCGCCGAATGATTTGAAATTCTCTAACTCTATCTGCTTAAGGTACAAGTCCCATCCCTTCCCGCGGAACGAATTTTATATCCGACCCGATTGCATCCCTGCCGCTATGGCAGAATATATAAAAGTATTATATTATATAAATAGGTTTTTAAAGGACAGTAAGTTCATTTAAGAATATGGTCTACCGAGCTAACGATCACTGTAGGCCTTATTTTGTGCTCTTTGAGGTCGTCTTCCCTGGCTTCGCCGGTCAGCACCATTATTGACCGTATGCCGGCGTCCGACGCCATTTTTATGTCCGTGTATATGCGGTCGCCGATCATTACCGTTTCTTCCTGAGGAACGTTCATCGTTTCCGCGGCCATCTTCACCATGAGCACATTCGGCTTTCCGATGACTGTTGCTTTTGTCGAGGTCATCGATTCCAGCATTCTTATGAACGGGCCGATATCGATATCATAACCGTCCTCGGTGGGACAGAGATCGTCCGGATGCGTGGCGATGAATTCTGCTCCGTTCTTGAGGAACTGATATGCGTTGTTTATCTTTTCGTATGTTATTGTTGTATCAAAGGACAAGAGAACAATGTCCGGATCGATATCGGTGACCGTTAACCCCATCCCGATTATCTCGGAAACGAACTTCGGCGTTCCCACCGGATACACGGTCTTTCCGGGATGATATTTTTTGATATATGCGGCCGTCGCCGTTGTTGATGTGAGAATATTATCTATGCTTACGTCAAATCCCATTTTTATGAGTTTGTTGTAATAGTGCTCACGGTCCGATGATGAATTGTTGGTCAGGAACACGAACGGTATTTTTTTTAATTTCAGCCTCTCTATGAACTCCGGCGCCCCTTTTATCACATTGCCGCCTTTGTACACCGTACCGTCCATATCTATCATGAATCCGGATATGTTGTTCATGGGATCAGTCCAAATATTTGTTCTTCAGTATGTTCATCGTCCTTTTTAATTCGGCCTTGGAATCATTGTTGTATATGCACGCGGCGGGATGGTACGTTGGTAAGAAGATCAATTCATTGCCGTTGATCGTTATTTTCATCTCTTGATTCACGATATCGGCCATCTTTCCTTCATATCCGATCAATATGCGGCATGCCGATTTACCGAGGCCGACTATAACTTTGCGTGTGGATAGTTCGTATTCAAGGAACGGCCTGCATGCGTCCATTTCTTCTTTCGTGGGATCGCGGTTGCCGGGCGGCCTGCATTTCACCGTGTTCGTGATAAGAACATCGGAACGCTGTATCCCTTCACTGTTCATTATCTTCTCCAATAGTTTTCCGGACCTTCCGACGAACGGCCTTCCTGTGAGATCTTCGTTCTCGCCCGGTGCTTCGCCGACCAGAACAACATTTGAATTCATGTTACCGTCAGGCATAACTATCTTCGTCCTGAACTCATGAAGCGAACATCTGGCACAGTTCTTTTCTGGTATCATGTTCACTCCGGAGGATCAGAGCATCTCCTTTATCTGCTCGATCCTGTCCTTTTGTAAAAGATACGATAACGGGATGTCCAGAACGGTCCTCGCTCCGAATATCGCCTCGTTATGCATCCTGAACGCCGCTCTTGCGAAGGCCAACATTATTGACGCGGTGAAATCGGGATTGCTGTCGAATTTCTGGGAAAACTCCACCGAATATTTCCCGTCGTCCGCGGTCCTGCCGTTTCTGATCACGTTTCCGCCGTGCGGCATTTTGCTGTGCTCCTTTTCTAATTCTGCGGAAGATATGAAGTTCACTTCGGTATCGTAATCTGAGAAGTAATAAGGCATCTCTTTGATCGTTCTAGATATCTTTTCCTTGTCGGCGCCTTTTTCTGCGACAACGTAACATATCCGTCTGTGCTTCTGCCTTGTCGTGTAATCCTTTTCGGACCCGTTCCTCATCTCTTTGAGAACATTTTCGTTAGGGACCGTGTATTGTATCGCACCGGCCACGCCTTCCACTTGTCTTATCGCATCGGAATGCCCTTGGCTCACGCCCGGGCCCCAGAATGCCTGTTCCCTTCCGTCGGGGAGAAGCGATGCGAATAATGATTTCATCATCGAGAACAGTCCGGGATCCCATCCGACCGAAATTATTGCCGTTCTGTTATTCGATAGTGCCTGTTTGTTAACAGCGTCTAGATACTCCGGTATCTTCGCGTGCGTATCGAACGTATCGACGGTGTTGAAGTGTTTCGCTAATTCCGGTCCTTGTATCGGAAGGTCCGTTGCGGAACCGCCGCAGAGAC
>JAIRJQ010000030.1 GCA_031260545.1 Methanomassiliicoccaceae archaeon
GATAAGGACGGGCATCAGATCGTTCCTTTTTGCCATTATTTTCAAAGAGTTCCATTTCGATGATGTTCTTAATGAATGCATCACAGTAAAGAGAAGACCGTACCGCAGTATGAATTTTGAATGCTCCCGTATCGCGTATCCAATTAGAAGTTCCTCTGTCAGTATCTCAGCGGTCTCATTGCGTATCAGACGCGGGATGTTCCTCGGTACGGTCAATACTTTCCTGATCTCAGACGATGCTACAACATCTGCGACCGCGATTCTCGTATACTGATCGGAGGGCATGATATCATTCTAAGAGTGCTTCAACATCTTTTATTATGTTCTCGATGTCGTTCATCACCGTAAGTCTTTGGCTGAACATGACCGTCATATCCTTTCTGTCGCGTTCGGATAACCAAATATTATCGCTGAGTTCTTTCGACAATGATGCACGGTCCTTTTCGTATCCGCTGAGTACGCCGTCCTTGCGTTTACGGAGGTCATTTATCTCCTTTCTGTAAAGGCGCGATCCGGGGCCGGCGGCCTTTTCCGTGAGCTTCCATCCGTGCTCCCGGGATAGCATCTCAACGAGTTCCTCGAATGAATATTTCTTATAATTCTTCGATGCGCCCTTTGTATCATCATACGGGTCCATGAAAGAATGTTTCGGCATATCGGAATGGTGTTTCCTCAACGAATCGAGGGATGTGAATGCTCCGTTGCAGTTCGAGCAATATACGATCCGAGGGAACCGAAGATCGGAGTTAACGATGTTCAAAGAGCTAAGTGCCAGCTTGAACAATTCTTCCGCTTCGTTCTTAAGTTTTGTAAGATCTAGACCGCCTGATACGCATGAGTTCAGCAATGAGGATCTGATGGATCCCCTCTCATTCGGGTCATCCCACAGCATATGCTGCATCAGAGGTACGAACGTTATATCGACGTTCTTGCATTCTATCGCGGCAGCGGCGATCTTCATTACCGTAACGGCCTTCTTCCATCTTCTGTCCGAGACATATTTATCATTCTTTCTGAAGTCATCTCGCATTGACAATACGGTAGAAACGACATCATCGCTGAGCGTGACATTCTCAGCCATCTTCCTCAACTTCTCGATATCGCTTTTCGTTATTTTTACGGAAGGAACGAACTGTTCATCATCAGACAGAAGAACTTTCAAAAATTTGCTGCCGTCGGATATCTGGTCAACGTAATATCTGAAAAGGAAACGGTCGTATAACGCCTGTAATTCTTCACCATCCTCAGGAAGTTCGTTGGATGCGCCGTATATCGAATAGATGGGAACATCTATCGTCTCACGTCCGTTGTGGAATTTCTTTTCATTCAGTATCGTAAGCAGTGAGTTAAGTATCGAACTGTTCGCTTTGAATATCTCGTCAAGGAAGGCGATGTTCGCCGAAGGTAGATAACCTTCAGTTCTCCGTTTGAATTCATCGTTCTTCAGTCCTGCCAGCGACAACGGCCCGAATACCTCTTCCGGCGATGTGAACCTTGTGAGCAGATAATAATATAATTCGCGTTCTCCGAGACATTGGCATATGTCCCTGGCGAGCATGCTCTTCGCTGTTCCCGGGGGGCCTATCAGTAAAAGATGTTCTCCTGAAAGTAACGCCAATATCGAACCCGATATCTCATCCTCCCTTTCCACATATCTTTCATTAAGGGAACCCATCATCTGTTCCAGTTTTTTTCTTACCGTCGGCGGTTGCATACGTCCGCAATAAAATGTGCGTATAAATAATGATTTTTTATTCCCGCATGAGGATACGCAATCATTATCATCATTCCTGGACATATCATGCGGTGGCTTTGCAATGATCGGCAGGGAAGGCAGCAGAACGTTAAGTCTCGGGATAGATGCGGGAGGTTCGTACACTGACGCCGTAGTGATGGATGTCATCGAGAGACAGGTGATCGCCCGCGCCAAAGCGAAGACGACACCTGAGGACCTGATGATGGGAATGTCGGATGTTATGGCATCCCTGATCGCTTCACGCTCATTTAACCCCAAGGATATAAAATTCACAGGTCTGTCGACAACCCTTGCAACAAATTCCATACTGGAAGGGAAGGGAGGTCGTGTGGGTCTGATCGGCATAGGATGGGTCCCCGAAAAGGACTGGACGTTCGATTGTGTCATGTCATCCTTCATTGACGGCGGCCATGATGTAAGGGGCCACTCATTATCGGCGCTTGATACCGAAGGGCTGATAAAAGCGGCAAAGAAGATGGACGGCATGGCCGATTCAATGGTCATATCATCAAAGTTCAGTTGTTTTAATCCGATACATGAAAATATGGCCAGATCTGCGGTCCGCGAGGTCATGGACATGCCGATCATCGCCGCCCATGAACTGTCCACTGATCTTGGGATCTATGAAAGAACGAACACCGCGGTCCTGAACGGAATGTTACTTCCTGTTATCAACGATTTTCTGAAGGACGTAACGATAATGTTGTCCCGTTTTAAGATCGATTCAAAAGTAATGGTGATGAAGGGCGACGGAACGATGATGGACATAGCATCCGCAAAAATAAGACCTGTCGAGACAATAATGTCCGGCCCCGCGGCATCCGCGGTGGGAGGAAGGTTCCTTTCCGATCTGGACACGTGTTTTGTCATCGATATCGGATCAACGTCAACGGATATCGCATTTTTAAGAAAGGGACTGCCGCCCGTGAGCGCGGAAGGCGCGATCGTCGGCGACAGGAGAACGCATGTTCACGCAATGGACGCGTATACCATAGCGTTGGGCGGCGACTCTCATATTTTTACTGACGAAACAGGAAAATTGAAGATAGGGCCGAGACGTTCCGTCCCGTTATCGGCAGCAGCGTTGCACTATCCGGAACTTGTGAAAAAGATCAGAGAAAAAAAACGTTCATCGTTCATGATACCGCATATGTCCCGCACTTCATCTTTATCCAATCATTCCTCGACGATACTGAAATGGATACGCGAGAACGCCCCGTGCACACCGGAAGAGATAATGGATTCGCATCCTGAGATGTACACCTGCAAAAGTGTCATCCAGGACCTTACGGACCGCGGCAATGTGATATTGACGGGGCTGACGCCAACGGATATATTATTGGCAAAGAACAGATTCGATCACGGCGATAAAGCGGCGGCAAAGGAAGGGATATATGTCGAAGCCGTGAAACTTAACATGAGCGCCGAACAGTTCAGCATGAAAGTTATCGATAAGATAATTGTGACCATCGGTAAAGCGGTATTGACAAAGGCCATAATGGATCAGACCGGCGACAGCACAATAAGTAAAAATCTGTCAAAGATAACAGAAGTGATGACCGGCGGCAGTTTCATGGATGTTATGAACGTCACCGCAGAACTGAACATCCCCATTGTAGGCCTCGGAGGGCCGGCCAAAGTGTTCCTGCCAGCATTGGAGCACAGGCTGTCCGCAAAGGTGATACTGCCGCACGATCACGACGTAGGCAACGCCGTGGGAACGATATGCAGTAAGGTGTCAGAAACGGCAAGTGTCCAGATAAGGGCGACGAAGGGAGGAGGTTATGAGCTCGTATCATCGTTCGAACCGCCGGCGAGGATAAAATGCCTGGAGGACGCTTTGGAAAAGGCCAAGGCGATGGTGACGGACCACGCAATGAACAAGGCCGTAAGAGCGGGCGGCGCCGGCGTCACTGTTAACGTGGAGGTCGACAGCAGTAACTTCTCCAATCACGCAGACGCTTTCGTCGACTGGATCGAAGTACGCGCAAGGGCCACCGGGGATCCCATGGGAAGACCGTTCAGTTCATGAGCGCACCTGTCTTTCAATAAGATATTATGGGAAGAGCGTAATGACGTGGACATGTCCGACCCGGTGAACGATGCCTTGGCTAAGGCAAGAGAACAGGTAAAAAGCGGAAAGGCGAAAGAGGCCGAAGAAACGCTGGAAGCGTATCTGAAAACGGATCCGCATAACCATAAAGTAAGATTGGCATTAGCACAGGTATTATCCAATTATCTCAAGGACAGGCGCGGAGCGCTGATACAGCTGGATATAATATTAGCAATAGAGCCGAATAATCTGGATGCAAAGAAGGCGATGGTCACCGTTCTTAAAGTTGAATCGAAGAACAGTCAGGAAGCGGATAAATTGTTCAGAGAACTGATCAAAGAATGCCCTGATGATGTCGCCCTGATGAACAGCTATGCCATTTTTTTAAAGAACCAGATGACCGATTTCAAAGCTTCCGCGGCGATGTATGAGAGAGCACTATCAGTGGACCCCGAAAGATCAGATCTGCATTATAATTATGCGATCCTTTTAGTAAAAGAAATGAAAGATTATGTTTCAGCCAGGAGACATCTGGAGGATGCTGTCCGTTTGGACCCGAATAACAGGGATGCGCAGATAGGACTCGACCGCCTTATAAAAAGAAAATTTAAGGACGATGTACCGAAAGAAAGGCGGAGTTTATTTAGAAAATAAATGTAATATAATATAGATAGAAAAGCAATTATATCTAAAACGCCGTTATGTATCCAGGTGACACTAATGGGACTTAAGGGATCCAAAACAGAAGCTAATCTGGCAGCCGCATTCGCTGGAGAGAGTCAGGCAAGGAACAAGTATACCTACTTCGCATCAAAGGCGAAGAAAGAAGGCTACGAACAGATAGCAGAGGTATTTCTTGAATCTGCAGAGAATGAGAAAGAACACGCCAAGATGTGGTTCAAGCTGCTTAACCAGGGTGATGTGCCCACGACCGCAGAAAATCTGAAAGCGGCCGCTGCAGGAGAGAACTATGAATGGGTGACGATGTATGCCGACTTTGCAAAAACGGCAAAGTCGGAAGGTTTCAATGACGTTGCAAAATTGTTTGAATTTGTTGCTGAGATCGAAAAGGAGCACGAAGCAAGATTCCTTAAGTTACTGAAGAACCTCGAGTCCGGAGCCATCTACAAGAAGGGCGACACGGTGGTATGGAAATGCCGCAACTGCGGACACCTCCACATTGCGAAGTTAGCACCGAAAGAGTGCCCGGTGTGTTCACACCCGCAGGCATACTTCGAAGTCAAAGCAGAAAACTACTGATGGTGCGCAAGCACCTCTTTCTTCATTTTTTCTATGTTTTATAAGATGAAATCGATTTCTTTTATATATAATCACAGTTTTATAAACATAGAACAGTTCTTTCCTTCGCAGGAACACTTTGAGAGGATCCGCTCTCCTTCCGATGTTCCTGACGGAGTGTTATTCAATGAAAAAGATCAGAACAGACTGCCT
>JAIRJQ010000036.1 GCA_031260545.1 Methanomassiliicoccaceae archaeon
GATCATGCGTACGGACTGATCAAAGGCTCATATTGTTACCGCAACCTTCCGAAGGAGAAGTTCATCAGCGTTCTGAAATATCTGGGAAGCAAGGATGATTTCGAAGGCGTTTATTCAAAATTATGGTATGATCAGGAGGAGAACAAGTTCGGAAGAAAAAAAGGGTCAAGGATGATCTACTTCATGAACTTGGGAACGATACCGGAAGAGGCGAATTATCGAGTAATATCAAATCACGGTTCATCGCTTGGTGAGTTATCAGAAAAGTTCGTTGAACGCCTATCACCAAGGGACATATTCGTTCTCGGCGGAAGATCGTTCGAATTCGTAAGGACAAAGGGAATGTCCGCATTCGTTAAAGAAGCGACAGGCAGAAAACCTACGGTGCCGTCATGGGCCGGCGAGATGCTGCCGAGGAGTTTCGATCTCTCGATGGAAGTGGCGAAATTCAGGGGAGAATTAGCGCACAGGATAGAGAACGATGACATAGACCTCATCGATCTCTGCAACGAGTTCGATATAGACGAAGGGTCAGCAAGATCGATAGTCTCATATTTCAAAGAGCAGAAGGCCACCAGCGACATAATACCGGACGACAAAAGGTTAGCGGTGGAAGAGTACATCGACCCGTCAGGCAACAACAGGCTGATATTCCACTTCCCGTTCGGACGCCGTGTCAATGACGCATTGTCAAGAGGGTACGCGTACAGATTATCCAACGTACTGGGTTGTAATGTTTCAGTGACCATGTCGGATGACAGTTTCATGATCGGAACGTCCAGAAAGATAGACCTCAGTAAGATCGGAACGATGCTGACATCGAACGATCTGGAAGGGATACTGAGGAAAGCGGTCAGAGATTCAGAGATATTCAAGATGAGGTTCAGGCACACCGCTTCGCGCAGTTTCATGATACTCCGCAATTACATGGGCCGTGCCGTTTCCGTGAACCGTCAGCAGATACGTTCCGCATATCTTCTTGAGACTTTAGGCAACATGGATGACATGCCGGTGATGGAAGAGACCTATAGAGAAGTTCTCGAAGATGATATGGACATCAAGAATGCGCGCGTCGTCCTTGATATGATACATAACGGCGAGATGACGATAGAGACGATACCGTATAACGGCACACCGTCGCCGTTCGCGCATAATGCGATATTATCGGGATTCTCAGACATCGTGCTTATGGAGGACAGGAGCGCCCTGCTCCGGGAACTTCACCG
The DNA here is from genome assembly GCA_031260545.1 of Methanomassiliicoccaceae archaeon. Taxonomy (GTDB): domain Archaea; phylum Thermoplasmatota; class Thermoplasmata; order Methanomassiliicoccales; family Methanomethylophilaceae; genus Methanomicula. Next base: position 1,227 of record JAIRJQ010000036.1, read on the forward strand.
GAAGGTATTGCACCGTGCAATGGGCGACGCTGTAAAGGAGTTCGAATTCGATGAGGACCGCGTCGTTCCGTATTTCAGGGAAAAGATAGGCCGCATCATCTCAAAGGACGATATAGTAACAATGTTAATGCGCACCGGGCCGTTACAGGCGTTCCGCGAACGCGGAAGGAATGTCTACGCATATGCTGACGCGGACAGAAAGACACTGGACCAATGGTGCAGAGAACTCTTGAGAGAGGGCAGGATCGGTACCGTGTTCCTTGACGAGCCCCACATAATGGCCTCTGATGAAATAGCATATTACGCGTCCGCGGTCAGGAAGGAGAGGGAACTGAACGAGACAGACGTAAAAGTTCTGAAGGCCGTCGGCAAAGACGTAACGCTTGATGCGGTCACAGAAAGCACAGGGATAGACGAGGACACGGTGTTCAGATCGATGCGTAAATTGGAATCGATGTATCTTATCACCAGGACCGACATCAGCAGGAACAAATGGTCGTTCTCGCTGTCCTCATACAAGGAACAGGACCGCAACCGGTCGCTGGACCGTATAATATTAAGGCATCTGGAATGCTTCGCGCCCGCAACGGTACACGAGGTCGCATATGCGATATCGGTGCCGGAGAATGAGGTCAAGACGTCGCTTGAAGCGCTGGTGAACGACGGCGAGGTCGCATGCGGCCGTTTCCTGATATCCGAAAATGACCAATATATGAAAAGGACCGATCATATACGTCTGAAAGCCGGGCACAGTAACGTATTCAGCCATGTCGCGGCAGAGCGTTACAGGCGTTCCAAAGGTAATAAATTCGGATCCATCGAAGAATACTTCAAATTCTACGGATCGGCGGGAAGCACGCTGGATGTGTTCAACAGAGTTGAAGATTTCAAAATGGGAGAGTGGGCGTCGATGCGTGAGAGCGGACGCATACTTTTAGGACGTTTTGTACGCGGGCGTGTTAAATATGTGCTGTCAGAGGACGGAGAAAAATATGCATCGATACGCGAAGAACCGTTAATGCCGTTCGACGAAAAGGTGCTGGCATTCATCGCTGGAGCCGGGAAAGCGACCACAAGGCAGCTTGTCGCGGAGATGGGCTTTGACAAAGATGAGATAAAAGAGTCGGTGAACAGACTGGACAGAGCGTTAAAGATCGTCCGCGCGTACGACGAAAGGGAAGATTGGGGGTCCGAGAACGTATACGAGGTGTACAGACCCGGCGTACCATCCGGAGATACGATACTGGAGCTTGCGGAACAGGCGGTCCGCGCGTACGGGCCGGTACCGGCGATGGGCATAAGGTTCATCGTGGGCGTCTCGCAGGACACTGTTCCGGCGCTCATGAAGGCCGTCGGAGCAGAAACGGTGTACGTGGGCGACGGCCAGTCGCCGATGTACATGATGCCCGACGAGATACCGAAGATGAACGATCAGAATGATACGGAGGAGAAGATACGCATACTTTCGTTATTCGACCCCGTACTGGCATCAAAATGGGCGGAGATATCGTCACGGTACGGCGACCGCTGGATCTATCCTGCGGTACTAGGCGACAGGATAATCGGAGCATTGGAGATATGGGAGATGTCCGGCTGCGTTGAGATAAGATCAATGGACATGGAACATCCCGATCAGTTACCTGAAGTTTTGGATGCCGTCGACGGACTGATGAGGTTCTTCGGGATGAAGGGGCAGAACATATTCCGCATCAGGGAAATATTGAACGTAGATGCGGCGGAACTCGATGAAGCAAAGGTGTCCATACTGACAGCCAAAGGATATCATTTCGTTAACGGATTTTACGCAAAAGGAAGGCTGGTATTCAGATCGCTGACCGACGACGAGATCACAAGCCATGCGATACGGAAACAAAGAGCGCTGCCGTCATTAAGATACAGGACGGCGGCGGAAGCGATAGCGGACCGCGGATATATCCGTACGGATGCGGAGATGTTAACGCGCGTTGCCGAACGGACGCCTTTAAAAAAATTGGCGGAACGCAGCCATCTGATGCAGATGTCGCTCGTTCCCGGATTCCAGGGATATACGACGTATGAGTTCGCGTGCTTATGCAGAATGGCGAAGAGCGCCGAGACCGACGAGGAGATGAGGTCCCTGATGTCAATGATAAAGGAACGCCAGCCCGTGTCGAGAAGGGATATGCTGAGCCATTCGCCGTTCTCGCCCGACGTAACGCTTGACGTCCTCAGCCGGTTAACGCATGCGTCGATGGTATACATGGACGGGAACCGCCGTTATGCGCTCGTACCGGATGCGGACATAGGCAAGCGTGAAGCGCTGCGCGAGATAATCAGGATACATTTCAGGTGCTTCGGGATATTCTCAGCGGAACAGTTATACAGGTTCCTGCTCGGATTCAGGATGGGAGAGCTGAGAGCAACGTTGGCGGAGCTCGAGGACGAGGGCTTTTTGGTGAAGGGATTCCTGAGAAAGGACGATCCCACGGTAATGTGGATGTTAAAAGAAGATATAGATAATAATATAGAGCCGGCAGGCGAGATGTTCCTCCTGAACACGCAGGACAATCTGCACGTTTATCTTCGGGACATGGTGAAACAGGAATGCGGTTCCTCCGAGAACGTTGTTTTCAAAGGAACGAAGATAATAGGTTCGTTCAAAGGAAAACTTACGGTGACCGGTGCGAAGATCGAGGATCTCCGCGGGACCGACGAGGCGTTAAAATTCATAAAGGATATGTCAACGGCACTCGGCGTATCATCAGAAAAACGCAAAAAAGAAGAGGACAAGGATTGGGACGTCTGTGAATTCTATCACAAGACGCACCCCGGAAGTATAATGAAATGACCTCAAAATCTTTAAAAAATCACTCGCCGCTCAAAACACCGAGTAGGAATTAACGCCGTTACTTGACAATAACAGGGGTAAAACGCAAAAAATTGTTAAGTATACAATTTGTTTTAAATACCTGTTAAGGTATCCAAGTATCATGAAGATACCATGTGAACTTGTTGTTTGGTACGTCCTTCCGACGATAAGAAGAGAGGTTGCGAAAGAGCTAGTAGAGAATCATAACATGTCACAGGCCGAGGTCGCGAGGCGTTTCGGTGTGACGGATGCAGCAATTTCGCAGTATCTGAAGAAGAAAAGGGGGGACAACCCGCTGATAGACGAGAGCCCGCAGCATGATAAGTTCATGGAAGAGGTACGCAACTCAGCCAAAAGGATAGCAAAGGAACACACCGAATTCGCGGGCGAGATGTGCAATATCTGTCTCGTAGTGAAGCGCATAGGTATGTTAGCAAAGATATACGAAGTTCAGATGGGCTGCGAACCGCCCGCCTGCGCGTGCGACAATCCTAAGATAATATCGCCGTGATACAGCAATTCCTGCGCATATCCGGCGAAGCGTCCGAAGCGTCCTTCCGCGAACAACGACAGCTGTCTGTAGTTCCCGGTGACGCCGTATCTTTCTTTCAAAACCTTTTCTATTCTTGCATCTATCGGGAAAGCATTCAAATGGCCGAATGCAAACAGCGAAACACAATCGGCGACCTTGTTGCCTATTCCTTTTATTTCATTCAGCGAATCAAAACATTCCTTGTAATCCATATGAGCCAGATCGTTCGGTATAAAGACATTGTCGGCGACATTCTCAGCGAGTTCGATGAACCTTTTATCTCTGTATCCGAGTTTGCATCCGCCGATCAGATGAGAACGTTCCGCTATATCTTCCGCACTCGGGAACGAAAAACGTCCGCCCAGGTCCTTGCCGAACGTCCTGCACACGGAGTCCACCATCGCGGCTATGCGTTTTACGTTCGCATTCGTTGCAATGACGAAAGTGGCGATGCACTCCCAAGGGTCCTGTTTCAGGATACGCATGCCGGGACATGCATCCGCAAGCCGGCGGACGAACGGGTCCTCTGATATCTCGGAATAGATGAGATCAAGGTCATCCTCATGTCTGAGGTAATCGAGCATCATTTTCTTATCATCGGTGCCTTCGCAGACGATCTGCCCGTTCCTTTCCTCCAGCGTTATGATGCGGTCGCCGAGCACACCCTCCCATTTATCGCCGCGTTTGATCCACCGGTGCGCCTGCCCGCATCCTAACGTAGGGTCCAGAGATACTTTCAGATCGAGTCTCACGAACACCATTCGCAATGAACGGAAATAAATCTGTCGCTCAGCAATTGGAAACACAGGGGTTCAATTCATTCTTTTCAAAAATTCCACGTTTTTATACGACGGCATATTTCGTCGACGGCCTTGCGCAGTTTGTCGACAGGGATCACGTCCTTCGCATCCGGCACGTAGATCCTTTGCATTGAGGCATATGCACGCATAAATTCATTGTTTGTATGATATTCATCAAAGATAGTAAATTCAGAGAAAGGTTTGTTCTTCAGGTTGCTGTTGTGCCGGACGCCTTCTTCTTCGCGCTTCAGACCCGCCAAATATGCGCACATCCTTTCATCCCCGAACAAGGCCCCGATCTCCGGCAATGCAGACAATACAGCAAGATCATAGACGTGCTTCGCTGTTTCTACATATCGGCGTTCTTCCGGTATGGCATAATAGAACTCGGCGGCGAATATCTTGTCCATGAATATTCGTTCCAATTTTATTGTGGTGATCCAGAACGGACACACACCAAATGTTCCTCGAAGTATCGTTTTATTTTCGTCGTTCGTGAGATCATAGACCGCGGGTGCGATCTCTATGAGGTCATGAGGCTCGCTTTTCGTGAATGAGGTCGCTTCGATCTTCACCCTGCCGAACCGCTGTAACGGGTCGTCACCGATCGGGAAGAGAGAATCATACGCATACACTCTCGTAACGGAGCGGCTACCGGTTCTGTTCTCCGTACTTTCTAACAACGGCAAAGAGATGTAATCCTTTGCCGCATTTTCCACGCGTTTCTTTTTTGCCGATTCGGAAGTGCAGTCTTCCATGCTTACCGTCAGGTCTATATCCTCCGAGAACCGCCTGATACAATGCAACGTTTTGTACAATGCCGTGCCGCCTTTGAAATACGCGGGCAATACGCTCTGCTTCGCGGCAAGCTCGCGAAGCATAAGGACAACATAGTAGTCCTTTTCGAGTATATCCGCTCTGATCCCATGCGTCTGCCCCACATCGAGAAGCAAGGCCCTGAACGCTTCCTTGTCCTCATGCAATCTCATTGCGTGCACCTTCATAGTATATCTTTACCAATTCGTCCGCTAATTTGCCGCCTCCGCACTCTCCCGCATAGTACGCTAATTTAGCTGCATCCAAGTCTGATCGTTTGATATGTTCGTAGATCAGCCCGCGCGGATCATCCGTTTGGATATCATCCCTGTTCTTGATCAGCGCGGTGATGAGTTCGAGCGTTTGTAAGTACAGGTAATTGCTCCGCGTGACCTTTGTTATCGGTCTGCTTAAGAAAACTTTGAGCGGCGCGTCCTCTATGAGTCCGCGCCCCCGGTGTCTGTTGGTCGCCACAAAACGATGCGCCGGGACCTGTGTGGTGAGTCCGGCCTTATTCATAAGGGACAGACCCGTCTCATACCCTATGATTTCGTCTTTGTCCGTAATGTATTTCTTATATATGACCGCGCCGGGATCCAATTTTGCATACCCGAACACAGTGTTCTTTGTGCGGTAATAGATGCCGTTCTGAAAACGGAACAGATCACGGCGGGTCTTTTCAAGTCTGCTCATGGCCATATTGACAGACGGCCTAACGGCCTCCGGCCTCTCGCCCGTCCTGTCGGCCAAATAATCGCAGAGGTCCTCGTTGGTTATAGGAACTAAATACTCCATGCCGTCCAAGTATTCTTCCAATATTCTCTGATGTCCCCGTTTCATTGTTTCATCTCGTTATTATAATTATGCAATTATTAATTAAATGTAAGCAATTAATAACAACATAATATAAGTTCTTTTGCTCGGGTGCATTGCGTAATTCTGTTCTGGCGCTGTTCATCCGTGATGTGCGGATCCAAGTCTCATCTCCGCTGTATGATCGTTGCAGTTGCGGACAAATTCCGAACATAGATATACGCATCATATGTTCACAGAACGCATGAGATTCGGACCCGCAGGATACCCGGCCAAGAGCAAAGATCCAAAGGATGCGCTGAACATCGTAAAGGAGATGGGCCTTAACGCATTGGAGATGGAGTTCGTCCGCGGCGTCCGTATGTCAGAGGCGAAGGCGCAGGAGATAGGAACGATGGCCAGGGAACGCGATATACGTTTAAGCGCCCATGCCCCGTATTACATAAGTTTCAACTCCGAGACGCCGGAAACGAGAGAGAAGAGTGTGTCATGGGTACTCGATACCGTCAGGGCGGCGCACAACCTGGGTGCGTACATCATAGTGATACATGCGGCGTCATACGGAAAGGAGAAGTCAAAGGCAACGGATTCTGTGATCAGCGGGCTGATCAGATGCAAAGAGGCCATGGACGACGAAGGCATCAAGGATGTTATACTGGGTTTAGAAACAATGGGGCGCCCTGCGACATGGGGAACGCTCAAGGAGATAAGCGAAGTAATGGACAGCATCCCGGGAGTGAGACCGGTATTGGACGTGGCGCACGTTCACGCGAGGCACAAAGGCATGCTCAGGACGGAGGATGATATGTCCGCGTTAACAGAGGAGTTCTTCGCGCTCGCAGGCGACATACCGCATTTTCACATAAGCTGCATCGAATACACCGATAAGGGGGAAAAGATGCATCTGCCGCTTTCCGCTAAAGATCCCGATATGTCATTGCTTGCGAACGTTCTGAACTTTTGTGAAAAAGATTGCACATTCATATGCGAATCCCCCCTTCTCGAAGAGGATGCGGCCGTGTTCAAAAGTATGTTCCCGCGCTTCAGAGAATGACAAAATTAATAATGTGCATCCTCATGCACCAACCAACGCCACTGTGGCTCAGCGGTAGAGCGACTGATTCGTAATCAGTCGGCCGGGGGTTCGATTCCCTCCAGTGGCTCCACT
>JAIRJQ010000058.1 GCA_031260545.1 Methanomassiliicoccaceae archaeon
CTTTCAGACATAGAAGAATACGGCGATATTGACACAAATTCGAAAGAATTCGAAAGGATGGAAAGGCTTTCAAAGAATGTCATACTTGCGGAACGGATAGACGACATCGATTCCAATCCGCTGGTGAGCATACCCGCAGCGTACATGGCATCCAAGGCCGAAACGATGGATGATGCCAAGAAACTCATCGCTTACATATACAAATCGATGACAGATGGATCCGAACCCGTCGCCTTTTCCGCCGACGTCCGCGAAGCAGTGGCGGAAGCGTCGGATATGTCCGGCGATATAACGACATACGTTCTTATGAAAATGTTCAATGTTGGTGTTTACACAGCAAGGACAATAGGCCGCCTGTCCAAAATGGACAGAAAAAAGGGAACGGACATGCACATCTGATCATTAATATGAGATCATATCCGATTTCATATATTCGCGCAGAAGACACGTAGCATAGTTCCCTTTGGGCAAAGAGAATGCCAAACTGTAACTTCCGTCGGATATTGTGCTCTTTATCTCGCCGACGGGGCAAACTATCTCCCGTCTGCTGCCTTTCGAGCTGCATTGCGGTAACCCGGGAACTCTGAAATCCTGATTAGCCAGCTTCTCATTTTCTATGACGTTGCGTTCGATCTCGCCCATCACTCCTTCTGTGAATGTGCTTTCCATGCCGAATAACGATATGGTGATGAACGCCTTCCCCGAGCGGATCTGTTTCTCAACGAGTCTGATATTCTTTGCAGTCACCGTTGCGGGCCTTTCGTGCAGCGGCGTCCTGTCCGCGTCGACCGGTATGACGATATCACCTTCAACAGGTGCGTTCAGCGGTATCCCCGCTTCCATCCTTTTGCTCAGCATGATATTGAACAGGTATGACTGATACGCATGAGTGAACATCATCTGAAGGTTCGGCGGGAGTTTTGCGATCGCACCAACATCATCATCGGGGAACTTTATCAGATGGTCCGCCAGTGTTTTCTCGAATGACATCGTCTTCGGCATTATCTTAACGGCATCGGAAAGGTTGGAACGGTCCGCAAGTAATTTCCTGGCGTCGTTGGTCTCCGGGTTGTCGTATTCGGACAGCTGCGACAGATACACGTCGACCGCTCCCCGTATGTCTCCGCGGATGATCTTCTCGCCGACGATGTGCGTTATAGGACGTGACGTTCCGAATCGCTGCACGCCAAAATAATTCGGAAAACCTCCTAATTCTCTGATGTCAGCAGTAACGGAATCGATGGCGTAAGAGATCTCATCCGCTGATGTGCTGCAGCCGCTGACGGTTATATCAAATTCATTGCCGATAAGATCCCCTATCTGTACCTCCCTTCCCGATCGGTACGCGTTCTTTATCTCTATGTCTTTGAGGTCCACGCCGGCAAGTGCCTCATCGGATGCTTCGAAGGACATTAACTGCGTCGTGACGGCACGCTTATCTTTTGTTCCGGCAAAACCTATGCGTTCGCGGGAGATGTTCATCGATCTCGAGAGCATACGTACAAGACGGTTCGTTTCCCAGTTCTTTGTTGTTACGTCGGCAATGATGAACTTTCCGTTCGGTTTCTCATCTGGACGTTTGGAGATCTCATTAACAATAAAATCTTCCGCTTTCGCCTTTATGCGCCCGCCGGTACCTTCTGCTCCGCTGAGATAATATCGCATACCGACATCCGCTTCCGCGGTTGTGCATTTGCGGAACATGATCACTTGGATATGTTCAGTTTAGAATAATATTCTGATATCGCGCTGGTGGCCTTCTTGATGGCCTCTCCCGGCGTCCCCTTCTTTGTGGATACGTAAAGAATAGGTTCCTCAAGCTCGGGATGATGATCGACGTATCTCACAATGGAAACGTTCACATCATCGGACAGTTTGTTGAGAAGCGGGGTAATGAACGTCATATCAGCATCCTTGATGCGTATCGTGACGGAATCCTTTGTTTTTTCGACCAGGTTCAGCTCCATGTTTCCCTCGAATGCCGTTCCTGTTTTAAAGCTTTCGTACTTTTTAACACGGCCGTCAGTTCTTCTGCATCCCGTACATCTCAATTATCTCTCCGGCGCCGGTGGCGTCCTCCGGCCCTTTGTCGTCCCTTACCCTTCCCGTGAACCGGGGGAAGCGTATCCCCAGCCCCGCATCGTCCTTGAACACGCCGTAGGCGGTCGTGTGTATCGGGCTTAAACTTAACTCTGCGCCTGTGACCTCCATAACAACGTGAGGAACGAACCAAACATCCGGGATCATTTTTGAATCCACATTGTTCGGTTTTTGATCCGATCTGTATTTGTTAAGCATTTCCGGCATTGAATCTAAGAAGGCATCATCGAAACCCGTTCCCAGTTTGCATATCGTTGTGAACGACTGCATCTCATGATCATACGCGGCCATCAGTAGTGCGCCGTACTTGCCCTTGCGTTTCCCCATGCCGTAGAATGCCCCCGCGACCGCAAGGTCGTATGTGTCTATGAGTTCCGTATGATAATCCTTCTTGTACTTTATCCACAGGAATCCTCTCGAGCCTGCTCTGTATACTGACGCATCAGAAACGGATTTGGCCATTATGCCTTCGCATCCGGCGGATATCGCCTCGCTGAAGAACTCGTCCGCTTTTTGGACGGAGTCGACAATGTTCATCTTTGATATCACGATGTTCTCGTGGTCCGCGAAAGCGGAACTGAGAATCTCGCGTCTTTTCAGGTACGGCATCAATGTTGTATCGTTACCGTCGATCTGTAAGACATCGAACAAAAATATCCTCACAGGATAATCTTTTATCGCATCCTCCATCCCGTGCTTTCTGCGTCTATGCGTCACCTCTTGGAACGGTAACATTTTCCCCTTATTCGCGTCCACGGAAACGCACTCCCCTTCCACTATGGC
>JAIRJQ010000056.1 GCA_031260545.1 Methanomassiliicoccaceae archaeon
CTGGAAGCGCGTGTCGATGCGCTCAAAACGAATAAAACGGGTGATGAACGTCAGACCGTCGATGAAGTATTTGACAAACAAACGCTGATGACGTTATACGACATGATGACCTCCGGAATAATTGATTCCGTGAGGTTCCCGATATCTACCGGCAAAGAAGGAAATGTGTTCTACGCAGAGGATGAGAACGGCGATCCTTTAGCGTTGAAGATCTTCAGGACGTCCACATCAACATTCAAACATTTCTCGAAATATATTGAAGGCGACCCGAGATTCAGAGGATTGTCGGGCAACAGAAGAAAGATGATCTATGCATGGGCCAATAAAGAGTACAGGAACCTTCAGAGATATTACGAAGCTGAGATACCCGTACCCGAGCCCGTGGCCTTCAGCAAGAACTGTCTCGTAATGGAATACATAGGTGACGAAACAGGGCCGGCGCCGCAGCTGAAGGATGTGGTGCTCGAAGATGCGGATGATACTTACGACGAGGTCATATCATTCATCATAGACGGATGGCAGGATGCGCATCTGGTCCACGGGGATATGAGCGAATATAACATCTTAATGTGGGACGGCCAGCCGATACTCATCGACTGCGGCCAGGCGATGACCGCGGACCATTTCAATTCCAAAGAACTTTTACGGCGTGATATTGAGAACGTGAACAGATTCTTCAAGAACCGCGGTGCCGACATAATCAAAGCTGATGTGATAATGGAAGAAACGTTAAGCAGCGGAAATGATGACGAGGATGAAGATGAAGAATATGATGATGACGATCACGAGGAGGATGACGAATGAGATCCGTAAGAATTCCTGCTGACCGCGTTGGTACGATCATCGGCACCAAGGGCGAGACCAAACGTGTGCTAATGAGGACGGCAGGCATCACGATAGAAGTTGATACCGAAGGCGAAGTTCTCATACACGACGATAAAGCAAAAGATCCTCTGAAAGCATTGCAGCTGATGGACGTGATACGCGCAATAGGCCGCGGTTTTTCACCGGAACGCGCTATGCGGTTATTCCAGGATGATGAGTATTTTGAAATAATCGATCTCAAGGAGTTCGTCAGCGGCCGCAACAATCAGCTGTCCCGTATACGCGGACGCGTCATAGGTCAGGGCGGCAAGACCAGGGCGATAATTGAGGACCTTACGGGGATCAGTATGTCAATATACGGCAATACGATAGCCCTCATAGGAAGCTCGGCCGGCCTTCCCGTTGCGAAACATGCAATTGAGCTTCTGCTGAACGGGAGCGAACACTCAACTGTGTACAGATACCTTGAAGGACAGCGCCCGATGCTCAGGATCGCTGAGATGGGATTCGACATCTGAGGTGATCTTTTTGGATGACTGGGTATATGATAATATTTCGACAGCGGAGTCCGCATTGTCAAAGGGGTTATGCGACCATTGCCTCGGCAGACTTTTCGGTAAATTAGGAACGGGGATGACCAATGATCAGCGCGGAGCATTGATAAGGAAGGCGCTCGCAGAGAAAGGGATATCATCGGATATCCCGAAGGTCTGCGGGTTGTGCGATAACGTGTTCGACACATTGGACATGTTCGCGGAAGCCTGCGCCGAAGCGATATCAACTGTAAGTTCAGAGAACTTCCTGATAGGTTCCCGCGTCGATCCTGAGATCGCTGCGAAAGAGAAGGCGTTGTGGGAAGAACTCGGAACAGAGAACGCAGAACCGTTAAAGACGGAACTTAACCGGGAGATAGGGAAGCTTGTCTTCCCGATGATAAACCGTTCCGTGGAATTCAAGAATCCGCAGGTCGTCGCCTGCATCGACACGAGATTCGCTGATGTTACGTTAGATATCGCACCGATCTTCATTTACGGACGGTACAATAAATTATCAAGGGAGATACCGCAGACGATCTGGCCGTGCAGGGTCTGCAAAGGAAAGGGGTGTCCCAGATGCAAAGGCATCGGCAGGATGTATTTTACGTCCGTTCAGGAAATAATCGGCGATATCGCAATAAAAATGAGCGGCGGGAAGGAGCATTTCCTTCATGGGATGGGCAGAGAGGACATTGATGCGTTAATGCTCGGCACAGGAAGACCGTTCGTGCTGGAAATAAGCGATCCCGTGAAAAGGGACATCGATCTTGAGGAACTTGAAAAGGAAGCGAACCTTTCCGAACTTGCGAAATTCAACAGTTTAAGATTTACGACACGGGACGCCGTGCAAATGACCAAGGACCTGGCGCCGACAAAGACCTATAAGGTAAGAGTTAAGGCAAACGGCAAAGTTAATAAAGAAAGAGTAAATGAGGTAGCCCGAACATTCAGAAATATCTGTATTGACCAGAGGACTCCCGCAAGGGTGGAGCACAGACGTGCCGACCTTGTGCGAAAAAGGGAGATACTTTGGGTCGAGGCGGACTGGATCGACGATGAAACGTTCGACCTGACGATGGAAACTGAATCAGGAACGTACGTGAAAGAGTTCGTGTCCGGCGACAACGGCAGGAGTGCCCCGAGCTTCTCGGAAGTTCTCGGTACACAGTGCCGTGTTGAGATGTTGGATGTATTGGCGATCAACGATCATGAGGTAATCAGATGAAAGCATCTAAAGGTACAAGGACGAAGACCCGCACGCTTCTGCGCAAGAAGCCGAGGGCACGCGGCCTCTCACCGATAACAAAAGGTTTCCAGGTATTCGAGAATGGCGATAAAGTGAACATCATCATAGACCCGAGCGTTCACAAGGGAATGCCGTTCTCAAGGTTCCACGGATTGACCGGTGTTGTCGTAGGTCAGAGGGGAGCGGCGTATGAGGTCGACGTTTACGACGGAAACAAATTGAAAATGGTGGTGGCCCGTCCGGAGCACCTGAAAAGGAACAAAGGTTAAGTGATACTGTGGCTGAGAAGTATGTGAGTCTGGCTATTGTCAAGGGAATGCTTGACGGCGAAAGCAAAGAGAGAGAATTATGCGCGGCGCAGGGCTCTGCATTAGAACATTCTCAGAGCATGGTATCGTTATCCTCCGAGGACATAAACGCACTGGTCACCGAGGTAAGGGCATTGAGTTTTATGACCGATTATGCGGCATACAAGATCGGCGACATATTGCCGAAGTATCCCGAGGACGTCCGCGCCATATTCTCTAAGGAGAGAGTTACTCTTTCCGCAGACGATATCAAGCGGATAATAGAAATAGTGGGAAAGTACCTTTGAGTACTTGCGCTGAGGGATCCAAATGGAAGAGTATGCACATATCTTAGATTACTTGGCACAGGGTCTGCCAACGGGCGGTTTCGCCAAAAGGGAGCCGCTGTGTTATGCGGTCGGTGAAGAAGAGTTCAAACTCTTTGAGATCGTTCCGAAAGCGAACGCGGTGATCAATCTCGGTGATCGTGTGTATATCGGTAAAGATGCGGCCATGCGTACGCAGGTCGATCATATCAAGAGGCGCGTAGGTTTTGAAGAGCTGACGAGCGCAGCGAAAGCGGAGCTGGACTTTGTGGTCCATGACATCGTCATGGCGGCACAGGGCAGATTCATACGCTTCTACAACGAATCGGAGGCCATCTCATTGCGAAAGCATATGCTCGAAGAACTTCCGGGACTCGGCAAGAAAACGCTGATAGCGATACTGGACGCTAAAAAGAAGGGCACGTTCAAGAATTTCGCTGACCTCGCTTCACGTGTCCCGTTATTGAAGGGGCCGGAGAAACTGATAGTCAAACGTATCGTTCTTGAACTGTCCGATACGACGCAGAAGCATTACATCTTTGTAAGATGAACCGCAATGAAACGTCCAGGCTCATCAGCGAGCATAACATAAGGCCAAAAAAAAGCAAGGGTCAGAATTTTTTGACAGATGAGCGCGTGGCGCTGCGTCACATCTCATTTGCGAACGTTGAACGTGACGACCGCGTACTGGAGGTCGGCCCCGGCCTTGGTATATTGACCGCGATCTTGGTCGATTCGTGCAACAGCGTGACGGCAATAGAATTGGATGATAAACTTGCGGACCACATACAGAACGAGTTCGGCGGCCGCGTGAACCTTATACGCGGTGATGCGCTTGACGTCGAGTGGCCCGCATTTGATAAATTTGTAAGCAACCTTCCGTACAGCATCTCCACGCCGGCGATATTCAAACTGCTGGATCATGATTTTAAAAAGGCTGTTGTCATGGTACAGAAAGAATTTGCGGAACGCATGATCGCCAAGCGCGGAGAGGTCGATTATTCGAGGCTCACGGTGAACGTATACTACCGCGCCGAATGCAGGATACTGGAGAACGTTCCCGCCTCAAGATTCAAACCCAGGCCGAAAGTGGATTCCGCCCTTGTCGAAATAATCCCTAGACCGGCCCCATTCACAGTGGAGGATGAGAGAACGTTCTTCAAAGTTGTGGATGCCGGTTTCATTCACAGAAGGAAGAAGATAAGGTCCGCGCTCAGAACGGAAGGCATCGTTATACCGGATGGTGCCGATGTCCCGTTCCTCGACGACCGCATGGAGATACTTTCGCCGGAAGATATCGGAAAGCTTTCCGACGCAGTGTTCCGTAACGGAAGAAAGGTCTGCGGCGCGGATGCGGAAAGATATAATTGATTGATGCTTATCCTTACGCATGCAGATAGGGATCGTCGGTAAACCGAACGTCGGTAAGTCAACATTCTTCGCGGCGGCCACGATGGCCCCGGCCGAGATAGCCAATTATCCGTTCACAACGATCCATGCCAATAAAGGCGTCGCATACGTCAGAACGGTGTGTCCGTGCAAAGCGCTGGGCGTTAAATGCACCCCCAATAATTCGGCCTGCGTTGACGGTACAAGACTTGTTCCGATAGAATTGCTGGATGTTGCCGGTCTGGTCCCGGACGCATGGCAGGGAAAAGGATTGGGGAATCAGTTCCTTGACGACCTCAGACAGGCGGATGCGCTGATAAATGTGATAGACGTCAGCGGTTCGACCAATCTTGAAGGAGTATGCGGAAAACCGGGCGATCATGACCCTCGCGAGGATGTTGTATTCCTGAGAAAAGAGATCGAGTTCTGGATACGCGAGATATTGAAGAACGGGTTCAATAAGATCGCGCGTACGGCGAAGATGCAAGGTGAAAAAATTGAAACGGTCATACACGGAAGGATCACGGGGCTGAACATAACGGAAGCGCAGGTGAAGCATGCGCTTCGTGATATCTCGCCGCCCGAGGACCTTACGAAATGGGATGATGACACCCTTCTTGCGCTGGCGATCAGATTGCGAGAATTGAGCAAACCGATGATCATCGCAATGAACAAATCTGATATCGCACCGCAGGGGAACATAGAACTTGTAAAAGGAATAGCAAAGGATGCCATCGTTACGATGGCCGAGTCTGAACTTGCATTGAAAAAGGCGGATGCCGCCGGTCTCGTTAAGTATGTGCCAGGCAGTAAAGAATTTACAATAAGCGCGCCGGAAAAACTGAACGAGAATCAAAAGAAGGCGCTTGACCGCATATTGCAGAATATGAAAAAATACGGAGGAACGGGAGTTCAGGAATGCCTGGAGACGGCCGCGTTCGGAACGCTTGACCTTATCACGGTATATCCGGTGGAAGATGAGAACAAGCTCACGGACCACTTCGGCCGCGTGCTTCCTGACGCCCTTCTCATGCCCAGAGGCTCAACTGCGAGAGAAATGGCATACAAAGTTCACACGGACCTCGGCGACAAGTTCATCAGGGCCATTAATGCAAAGACCAAACGCACCGTCGGCAGCGATTATGTGCTGCTTGACGGCGACATCATCAAAATAATGTCCGGAAAGTAATAGCATGGGCAAATGGGACGTCAGACTCATCAGCGCTTCGTACAAGCAGGAGAATGATGACGTTGTCGTAGAACTTTTCGGAAAGACGAGGGATAAAAGATCTATAGTCATACTTGACAGAAGAACAAGACCGTACTTCTTCGTCGTTGCACCCAGAGACAATATAAGGGACGAACTCAGCAAGGACGGAAACGTACTTTCCGTTGAGGACAAACGCCTGTTCCTCAAAGGAGAGGAACGGAACGTTATCAAAATAACAATAAAATATCCGTGGGATGTGCCGTCTTACCGGAACCGGTTCAGGAAAGATCATTATACTGTACTGGCCGCTGATATTCCCTTTCATCACAGATACCTTTATGATAACGATATGGGCGCATGCATCTCCGTTACCGGTGATGAGGTTGCGAATGCATACGCGACCGACATAGCGATCGAGATGTCATCGTTCGAGAACATAGAATCATTCGACCCCGGTCTCAGGATATTATCGTTCGATATTGAGAACAGTATTGCTAATGAGACGATATACACCATATGTTCGGTCATCGGTGAGGACGGGAAGATAAGGGAATGTGCGCCCATATACGGTAACGAAAAAGAAATAATAGAAAAATTCTCAGAACATATCTTAAAAGAGGACCCGGACGTCATAAGCGGATACAACATTGACAATTATGACATAAAGATGATAACCGACCGCGCCAAAAAGAACAGGATCTCAGAAGTGAGGTGGGGCCGCGACAGGGGACAGCCGCGTGTGGTCAGTGAAAAGTTCTGGAGGCTGAAAGGACGCTTGGTAATAGACGCATGGTGGGCGGTGAGACGCGAACTGCGCCCTAAACAAGAAACGCTGAATGCCGTTTCTTTACAGCTTCTCGGCGAACAGAAAATGGATGTCGACCCGAAGAAGATGGACCAGGAATGGAAGGACGATCCGAAAAAGGTCATGAGATATTGCATAAAGGATGCGGAACTTTCGTTGAGGATTTTGAACACGCTCGGCACCGTAAGAAAAGGGATGGACCTTGCGGCCGTTTCAAAACTTCCTCTGGAAGATGTTCTGACGTCAGGGTCATCGCAGCTGATCGATTCCATACTCATACGAAAAGCTGACCGATCGAACGTGGGCGTCCCGCTTACGGGAGATTTTGACAGAAGCGAACAGATCGAAGGAGGCTACGTTCACACGATGGCTCCGGGATTGTACCACTGGGTGTGCGTGCTTGACTTTAAATCCATGTATCCGTCGCTGATAATTTCAAAGAACATCTGTTTTACGACGTTATCAAAGGACGGGGAGATCGTGAGCCCCGGCGACGGCGCCAGATATATGAGCAAGGATCGGAAAGTGGGGATATTGCCGGGGATACTGGACGGCCTTCTGAAAGAAAGGGATGCGATAAAAAAGAGAATGAGAACTGCGTCCGAATATGAGAGACACTATCTTGACGGCCTTCAGAATGCTGTTAAAATTCTCATGAACTCCTTTTACGGCGTTTTCGCGTCATCTTTTTACAGGTTCACCGACAAGAACATCGGAAGCTCGATAACCGCGTTCGCCAGAGCCACCGTGAAAGGTATAATAAGCGAGCTTGAGAAGGAGGGCGTTCAGGTGATCTATTCGGATACAGATTCCATTTTCATAAGGTCGCCTCATGATGATCTTGAAAATACCTTACAATTCGGAAGTGCCATGGCAAAACGTTACTCCGCCGAAGGACGGCAACTGGAGTTCGAAAAGATAATGGAGCCGCTGTTCTCCCACGGTAAAAAAAAGCGTTACGTGGGAAAGGTATTGTGGCCCAAAGAGGAATTGCTGATAAGAGGGTACGAGGTCCGCCGTTCGGATTCGTTCGATCTGCAAAGCCGTCTGCTCACGGAGCTTTTTGAGAAGATACTTGAGGAAAAGAACGAAGAGGCCGTTGCGTTAGTGAAAAGGACGGTACAGGATACGATGACCGGAAAAGCGGATGTTTCCGATCTTGTCATCTCACGCACGTGCAAAGGATTCGGAAGTTATGAATCTCCGGATAGAATGGCCAACGTCCAGGCTGCAAAAAAAATGATGGACATGGGTTATGAGTTCATTCCCGGTATGAAGGTGTCGTGGATAGTCACCGATTCATCAGTGACGCCGCAGGTCGTTGAACCGTATGTCAGCGGCGTCCCTTTCACCGGAAGGCCGGACAATAAATATTATGCGGAACGTTTGGCGAACATGGCCTCGCGTGTGACCGAGGTGTTCGGATGGAGCGAGAAGGACCTTATGCTCGGAAGTCAGCAGGCAACGCTGTTCGATACCAACTTTCATACGGCACCGATGCCGTCAACGAAGAAAGAGGAGAAAAAGGACGCTGCGGTGCATGTTCCGAAGAAGACGTCTCTCAAGGATTTTTTCTGATTTGTCTTTAATCATTTCATTTTTAAATATAATAGAATATAAAGAAATACTAACAAAAGAATATTATGTACAATAGTTTATATAACTATCGCATCGAAAATCTCAAAAATAAAGTGTACCCAGATACCCATCTTATACGAAAAAAGGGTGTTTAGAATATTTTATATACTAAGTATGCATAGATATATTTGGCTTTGAGGGCAGGCATACGGGCCCCCCCGTATATGAAAAAATATAAGTCAGCGAAGGCTTCGAAAAGAAAAACAGCCATGTTTCCTCAAAGCTGCGCATCGTGGGTCGATGTCTCCGTTGCCGTATATCTTTTCATTACCTGCTCCTCCGGCCTCCGTTCGGTCCGGGTTTTCGTGGTTGCCCGGACCGGATGTGAAAGCATGGAGCGAACCGATGACCTCAGAAAGAGCTCTCAATGTATTTGATGTCTACGATAGATTCGTCATTGGTGAAAGGGTCCCGGCAGATGAGTGGAACTACAGAACGATCCCGGCGAACGCTGACAGACTGAAAAGGAAGTATAGACTTGAGTTCGGCAGGAACATCATTCCTGATGATAAAGCAATAAAGAAGGATCTGTTCGCAGCCGGTCTCGAAATGCTGGTGTCGACCGGTTTTTATAATGCTGATATGGAACGCGTGATGGACGTCACCGAATCGGAAGTTGCGGAAGGTATCAGAAAGGCACCGAAGCAGCTGACATTCGGAGAAGGGAGGGACCTCATACGAACGTGCACGCGCCGCAGTAACATTTCGTTGAGGCCGACGGTAAGAGGAGGGCCCGCGGGCGCGCCGGTGTCCGAGGACATTTTTGTTAAGGTAATGAGGTCATACGCACAGGAGGCTGTCGTCGACACAATAGTTAACGGAACGATGCCCTCTGCAGGGGGGCACCCTGCGATAATTGGCACACCGTACGGCATGCGTGCGTGCGCGACCGGAATCAGAGCCGCAAGGGAGGCCTGCATCGCGGCGGGCCGCCCCGGAATGTCGGTGCATGCATCGGGGCCCGGGAGAGCGCCGCATATGATACCGGAACGCAGCGGGCCGCATGTTCAGTGCGATCTGCCGCAGCTCAGCGAACTGAAGATAAATATGACGGTGATGAACATGCTTGCCTTGTCGTCGGTGAGCGGGGGCGCGGTAATGATCGAGCAGATGCCCATTTTCGGAGGATACTGCGGCGGAGCTGAGGAAACGGCGATATGCGATGTCGCCGCAACGCTGGCATCGTTCGCGCTCTTTAACGGCAGCATCCATCTGGACTGTCCCGTCCATATAAGATGGGGCATCACCACAGCGCGCGAGACACTGCAGGTCGCAGGTCACGCCGCGGCGGCGATAGATGCGAACACAGACCTTCTCATTGGAAATCAATGCTGCACTGCCGCAGGCCCGTGTACGGAGATGTGTCTGTTGGAGACGGCAGCACAGGCGATCTGCGCCACAGCATCCGGCCGTGAGCTCATATCCGGTCCCGCCTCCGCGAAGGGTGCCGCACAAGATAAGACGACAGGCATGGAAGCAAGGATCATGGGCGAGGCGGCAGGGGCGGCCGCGGGAATTAAAGCGGGGAACATCAACATGATCATTGACGACATCGTTTCGGGATATGAGAACGATTACGCCAATGCACCTGCGGGAAAAACATTCCGCGAATGCTATTGCGCCGATACCGTCAAGCCTGCTGCCGAATACATGAGAGTGTACGACGGTGCCGTAAGAAAATTGCGCAGCGCGGGTCTTAACATATGGTGAACATTTTTGAGCGTTCGGTCTCCATTATATTTATTATATGTGTACGCTAATACTATATTATGATTCTCACCGTTAATTGGATGGATACAATATCCAACGAAAACAGAAACGATAACTTCATGATGAGTTGCATAAATGACCATGAGCGAGGATAGTGGTGTTAAACAACTATTTCATATCTGAAAAATTAAGAAATGAAAAGACATATATATTTGCAAAAAAACAATAAAAAAAAATAGAAAATGCTTATATATAAGAACAGTAACCTCCGATTTGATTTGAGATAATTATATATATATTCCAAGCTGTTATTTTTTCGGCAAGGACGATCGCGGGTGTATCCCGCATAGCCTGATGAGAACGTTGAATGAAGCGGTTCTGCCGAGAAAACAATAAATAAAACGTGTTTCCTCGACCTCCGCAAAAAGTTCAGAGAGGCATTCTTTTCCGGCATCCCTAAGCATCGTCCTTACAGCCTGCATCTGGTCTTGAATATCTGTAAAGGAGGCAACAAGAAAGGGTGCAAATAAAAGTGGTGAGTAAAAATGAGCGACGAGAAAAAAATACTGCAGGACCTCAGGACTGCCGTTGAAACGTGGAACTTGAAGTTAGCTGAGAGTGCCACAAAAGCGGCCA
>JAIRJQ010000059.1 GCA_031260545.1 Methanomassiliicoccaceae archaeon
TCGTTGTATTCCCTTCTGAGCTCGTCTACCGCGGCATCCGTTATCTTTATGCGCTGCCTTCTGGCACCTAGGTCGCGGACAAGATATTTCGCGTCAAGAAGTTCCAGGATCCTTTTTGATGCGGACTGCTGACTCATTCCCAGCGCTTCGCCGAGTTCGCGCGACGATACGGCGACGTAATTGTCCATGCCGCCGAGCAAAGCAATTTTCCTGAGTGCAAAAGCAAATTTTTCATCCACGTACCAAATTGTTTCTCACAAGATATTAACATTGCTGTTATAGGTTCGTTCCGCGGCGTGAGCAGACACATTCTGATATACGCCTGTGTGTGAACATATTAATAAATAGAAAGTATCATGAGGGACATAGGTGCAAAAATGGGAGAGAGACCAAAAAGTGTCGTAATCGCTTCGGGACTAGCTCTGCTCGGAGTGCTCTTCGCGCTGGCAGCGATCATAACAGGACTCGATCTGGCGGCAGAAAGACTGGGAACGAAGATGGCAATATACATACTGTTGATGGTACTGTTCCTTGCCGTTGCCGGCTCGTTATACAAGAACGGGCAGTGGTCATGGAGATTCCTGATATTCATGGAAGTATTCTGCGCGGTGCTTCCGGTGGCAGCGTACATCTTCGAATTCCTGGATTCATTCTACACATTGGCGCTCGCGGCCGTTGCATGTCTTACTATAATGTTCACAACGACCAGAGGCACAAAGCGCTGGATAGATGCGGACAGGATCTGAAACCGTTTAATCATCTTTTAAATGTCAGGACGGTCGTCCGAAGACGGCCGTATCCTGATCTTCAGACCAAATGATAAGAGGGCACCATTCGATATGAGCATCCGTTCATTGCTGTGCTGCGGATATCTTCGCAGCTGCCGCTGAACGGGAGTAAAAGAAAAGGGAACGGCGGATGCCGTTATTTGCTGAGTATCAATTTCGTGCCTTCTATGCCTATTATCGTAAAGAACACGGCGATAGATATCGCGGACGCCGACTCATAGTCATAGTACAGCATCGCCAACACGCTTACGGACAGGATGAAAAGGTAGAACGCGGCAGTGGCCATATGTTTGTTCAGCCAATCCGATATCACGATGCACAGAATAGCCAGCGCGCCCATTGCCACCAGGCAGTGCTCGATATGTTCGCCGATCAATCCCGGGTTCAGGAGGTACGTCAGACCTAGCAGGTAGAGCGTCGCGCCCATCAATACGTGGAAGAAGCCTCCCACGGAGCGTGCCTGTCCGTTGTGCATCATTCCCGCACCGATGCCGTAAAGCAGCGTGAACAATCCGCCCACGACGCATGCCATGACGAAGAACATCTCCGCTTCCCCGGCCTTCGAGAATCCAAGTTCATACACAGGATCGGTACCGAACAACCATCCGGGATCGGACAGCATCGCAAAGCCCCAGAATATGATGAAAGCGACGGATGCGGACACTGCCACGAACCCTATCGCGGTCTTATGGCGGTCGCACATGCCTTTGCCGTGGACCTCCGTCTCCATGCCTCCGTGGTAAAGGAACTTCATGCCCTGAAGGAGGAACAGCACGAAAAGCACAAGCGCCATAACAGTTTCGACGCCCGGCGCATCTGATAAGAAATAAACATCCGTTTCAAAGTATATGAGCCAAAGATATGATAATGCCACCAGGAAGATGCCGAGAAGCGTGAGCGATGACAACGCCTTGAGACCGTTCTTCCGGTCCCTGATCGCAAGCAGGATGAGGGCAAGGAAACCCATTCCGAATGCGATGACGGCAACATAGATATGCGGATCCCCCGCATCTTCGGTCACGATGCCCACCAAGGCCATCGCGATGCCGCTTATTACTGCGCAGATGCCCGCCCCCTTGTGCAGTTTACCCTTTTTGCATGTTATCATTGCAGTGCCCGCGATCGTCAGCAATATGCCGGCGACGATGCAGCCTCCGTTGAAGAATATACGCGACATCTCTGCGTTCGAAACACCAAGGTCACTGAGGTAGTTCGCACCGAATATCCATTCCGGGTCGGACAGAGCTGCAATATACCATGACAATCCGAAAGCGAGTACGGCCAACGATGCCGCCAGACCTATCAGGATATTCCGTTCATTCACGAGTTCCATTTTGAATTCCCCTGACCCGCGTACCGCGGGCTCTGATGTGCTACGTTACGGCGAACGCTGTATTAATGCTTTTCACGTCATAATATACGATCGCGCGGGAATAAAAAATATACCCAGCACAAAAAAACATAGGAAAAACTTATTGTCCGCAGTGTGTACGGGTTGTAAGGAAGCCCACATATGAAGAATATTTATTTCGTCGGTACGGCGGGAAGCGGAAAAAGTTCCCTTGTCCGTTCATACAAGGAATGGTTGGATCTCAACGGCATTGACTCCGTTATTGTGAACATGGACCCGGGCGCGGATGCGTTACCGTATGTCGCCGACATCGACATACGCGAATGGATAGACCTGCAGGAGGTCATGGACGAATATGCGTTAGGTCCGAACGGGGCACAGGTGGTATGCGCGGACCTGATGGCAATGAACATATCAAAACTGACCGACGCGCTGAGCGGGTACAAGACCAGTTACGCGCTGATAGACACCCCGGGGCAATTGGAACTCTTTGCATTCCGACGGTCGTCGGAGATCATCGCAGAAGCGCTGGGACGGGAAAGATCGATGACCGTTTTTCTGGCGGACCCGATGTTATGCAGGTCATCGAACGGATTCATTTCAAGCATGATGTTATCCTCGATAGTCCAGTTCCGCCTGCATATGCCGATGATAAACATATTATCAAAAGCGGATGTGCTGAACGATGATGAACTTGATAAGGTACTGTCATGGTTCTCCGACCCCGATGCGCTGTACGGGGATCTGATGGATAACGACACAGACCCGCAAACGGTGATCGGAATGGAACTGTTCAAGGCGATGGAGAATATAGGTGTATTTGGCGACATCCGTGCCGTTTCGTCAAAAGAATCGTTCGGCATGGAAGAGCTTTACGCGGCATCGCAGCAGGCATTCTTCGGAGGGGATGATGCCGAGGTCAACTGACCCCGGCCGTTAAAACAGACGAAAAAGGGTTTATTTATGCGAACATGAGCGCCGGCGGTTTGCTCGCTCTGTTCTTTTCCGCTTCCAGGACCTTCGACTTCGCTCTTTCGAAATCATTCATCGTGACGCAGTCGCGCCCGTCGCGTATCGCTAACATTCCGGCTTCGGTGCATATGGATTTGATCTCCGCGCCGGTGGCGCCGTCCGACATCAGGGACAATATCTTCACGTCTATGTGGCCGTCAATGTTCATGTACGATGTGTGTATCCTGAATATCTCCATCCGGCCGTCAATGTCCGGTATGCCGATATCGATTATCCTGTCGAATCTTCCCGGTCTGAGAAGCGCATCATCAAGTATGTCCGGCCTGTTGGTGGCGCCGATTATCTTTATGTTGCTGGTCGGCGTGAAACCATCGAGTTCGGACAGTAACTGCATAAGTGTCCTCTGAACCTCGCGGTCGCCGGACGTCGATCCGTCCAGTCTTTTGGCGCCGACGGCATCCAGCTCATCGATGAATATGATGGACGGCGCTTTTTCCTTGGCAAGGTCAAATAGTTCACGAACAAGTCTCGCACCCTCGCCGATGTAC
>JAIRJQ010000096.1 GCA_031260545.1 Methanomassiliicoccaceae archaeon
CGTTACATTAACTTTTTCTATATCCTCAATAATCGTCCACAGCAATGCCCACAGCTGACATTAACGGACAAAAGATCAATTACGAGGTAAAAGGCGAAGGTGTGCCTGTTGTACTTATAACCGGATTCGCATCCGATCTTCCTTTCTGGGATGCTTTGCTTCCGTTCCTTTCCAATTATAAGGTCATCACACTTGACAACAGGGGTGTCGGAAAGACGAAATACAACGGAAAGTTCACCAAGTTCGATATGGCGGATGACATCCTTGCATTGATGGATCATTTATCTATTTTCAAGGCGCACATCGTCGGGTGGTCCATGGGCGGCTGCATGGCACAGGAAATATCATTAAAACACCCGGAACGTGTTATGTCGTTGACGCTTATCTCAGGATATATGAGACGCCCCGCACGTTCCAGCTTCGCAATGCATGCGGCGCTCAAAGGAATGAGAGGGGGCGCGGACCTGGAGACGTTCATGCTTCAGTTGCAAGTTATGTGCCTTCCCGAGCCCGTATTCCTGAAAAGAGAAGAAAAAGGAGAACTCTGGAAAAAACGGCCGGTCGGAACACCATATGACGGACTCGTTGATCAGATGGATGCTGTTGACGGATGGGACAGCAGAAAACGCATCTCCGGGATAACCGTGCCGACGCTCTGCATCTGGGGATTGAGCGACATAATGGTATCTCCGGACGTGGGTGAAGAGATCACCTCACTGATAAAAGGGTGCAGACCCTTCCGGGTGCCCGGGGCGGGGCACATAATAAATCCGTCGGCATATCAGAAGACGATGACAGACCACTTCAAAGAGAACGAGTGATCCTTTTTCCACGTTCTTCGCGCGCCTTCAGAATAAGATCGTCTATCGAGCTTTTTATGATTGTCGTGCAAGGCCAGTCATCCTCCATGTATGACAGATCGATATCAATATCGTTGACTATCGAAAGGTAAACGCGGCTCATGAACTTTGATACAAGATACGGAAAATCATGACATATCTGCGGCCGTTCTTTCCAGATGGTGCATCTGTTGTCTTTTCCTAAAAATCTGCATCTTCCTGATTTTTTGAACAGCCATCTTTCATCTTTGCGGTAAAGGAAGTTCCTTATGAATTCATCCGTTCCGATGTTCAGACGTTTTGCGATCCGTTCCGTTTCGTCGTCCATTATCGTTATATTTGGCTGATGGCAGCATTTTCCGCACATTTCGCATTTCGATGTAACATGGAGATGCATACATATGTCATACGCAAGATCGAGATCCGCCATCATATCCGGAGGTATCTCATCGAGACCCTCGAGGATGTATTTTTCACGGTATTTTACCATAGGCGCCACCGAAATAAATGATGAAGAAGATGTTTTTCTTATCAGATCAATGCTATCCCTAGCATGAAACCTACTACTGACAGTATTGCCGCGGCGGCTGCAAGGTATAACAATGTTTTCCCTTCACCCTCAATGGTCCTTGCGGTCCTAAGTGAATATGTTCCAATGACTATTCCCAGCGCACCGGGGATCACAGCATAGAACCATTCGAAGTCCGTGAACTCTAGAACGGTCACGATCGCAAGAACGGTCGCGACCGCGCCCAATATCAAGGCAACAATGACCGCATACATCGGGTTCATCGTCGGCCCGTCTTTTTCGTATCTGTACGGCTGGTCAAGCCTGTGGTCGCATACCTCGCAGAATATCGTGTCTTCTGGATTGTCATATAGACATTTCGGACATTTCATATTTTCCTAAACATGGTACTTGGATAAATAGTCAATCTTTAACGCGTTTCTCAGATTCAAAGAAGTCCCTCATGACACGGTACTCCAATCCGTATGATGGCATAAGCTTCTGGATCGTGCGGAGCGATATCTCTCTCACCTGAGGATCCCATAATCCGTGAACGATCACATGCAGCATTATATATCCGGAATTGAACGGCCTTCCGTTCATCATATCGTTTGTTTTCACGCCCGTTCTGAATGATGTAAGGTTAGCGGTGCATATGCTGTTCTCATCCTCTGCGTTATGCGCGCATGATTTTACGTGACCGATCATGTTCGCGCCCTCATCGAAACATGCTTTCGTGACGTTCATCATCATCCTTTCCAAAAGGGCGCACACGTCATCCGAATGAATATCGCGTTCCGTATCTATTTTCAGTGTGACGGAAAATTTTCCCAATTCGTCTATGGAACGGTGCATGTCCAATTCAACATCCTTCATTGACGCCCTCCGTACTGTTCTTTGAACAATCCTTCTTCCATCGCCTCATCATAGCGTTGCGATACTCCGCTGATCATAAGGTCGGCCATCTCTTTCACGCCTTGGCCGGTGGACGCGGAACCGTACATTATTTTCGCATTCTCATCTATCCTTTCAACGATGTCCGCGCACTTCCTTATCTCTTCCGGGGTGCACATGTCCACTTTGTTTATCATTACCGCATCAGCTTCGCGTATCTGCGTCGATATCAGACGTCCAACGAATATCATCTGTTCTTCCAATGCGGTGCAGTCGACGAATGTTACGATCGGCGAGTGTGTTATCTCAAGACCGCTGTTCTTCGATGCTTCGGCGACCGCTTGTTTCAGGCCCCACGGAATGGCGACGCCGGAAGGTTCCACGAGGACGATGTCCGGTCTGTAGGATATATGGATGTTCACGATCGTCGTTGTGAATGTCCCTTGTACCTCGCAGCAGATGCATCCTCCGGAGACCTCTTTCACATTGAGGCCATGGGAGCTCATAACTTTCTGATCAACGTTTATGTGACCTACGTCATTGACTATCACTGCAACTTTGTATCCCCTTTCGGTCAATTCCGCAGCTAACTTCGTCAAGAATGATGTTTTCCCGGACCCTAAGAATCCAGTGACCTGCGCTATCCTCATCGCCCTGTAACCGTAACAATAGAATAAAGATTATGCGGGCCTCTCGAACACTGCCTCTATTCTTGACCTGTTCTCATTGAATTTTGTTCTTTCGTTGACACGTATCATTGATGTTTCGTGAAAACCTGAAAATGCGTTCCTAAGATCGTCCTCTGTGAAATAACGATATCTTATTCCGTTACCTCTCACGACGGTGTTCTCATCTATCCTTTCACCTTTATCGGAACGCATATCGTCTTTGTGAAAGACACGGACGAATACCTTCGCATCTCCTTTAAGGATGCGATGCAGTTCTTTTACCGCTGCATTCAATTCATCATTATCCAGATGTTCTAAGATATGTATCATTACGGCCCCGTCCATCTCCATGTCATTCAACGGCATAGAGGATGCGGATGCGCATATCGTTCTCATTCTGCTGCCGTACAATTTCATACATGTTTCCACGGCGGCCTCCGATATATCCGCGCCGGTGACGTCATAACCTTCCTCTATCAATGCTAATGATGTTTTACCATTGCCGCATCCTAGATCCAATATCTTATCGCCTTTCGCGAACGGGAATTGCGTCTTAGTTGTCACAACACCTTTCCAAGGTCTTGATTGCGATCTGTAAAGTTCGTTCCACGCATCCTTCTGAGACGGCATCATCAAAACTGACCATGCCGTTGCGATAGATAATCTTTAAGCCATTTCGCTGAGGAGCAGAACGGACGATCTGGAGAAAAGACCGTCCAATATTCCATTTACTCAATAAAAAATATATAGAGTATCAAATATATACAAAAATATGAGAAAAGAGGATCATTCGGTACACTGGGATTCGCGTCACGGCACCCATGCCATGGGTTCGAAGGCCTGTAGTAAAAAGGTCATTGTTGTTGCCGTGATAATTGCTCTCGCCACAGTAGGGGCGATCACAGCATTTGCGATGCAGTCGGGCAGTGCGGATGCAAGAACATACACTGATCCTGATCCTTCCTCAGGAACCTATTCAAATTATTCTCCTTTCATGAATTTATATAGTAATCTCTTCCCGTACAGTTCATACTCGTACAATTCATCGTATTCGTACAATCCGTACTCTTTCAGCCCGTATCCGTACTCTCCGTATTCATACAATCTATACTCTTACGATCCGTATTCATACAAACCGTATTCGTACAGTCCGTCATACTCATACAGTCCGTCGTATTCGTATACCCCGTCATACTCGTACACTCCGTCGTATTCGTATACTCCGTCATACTCGTACAGTCCATCATACTCATACAGTCCGTCGTATTCATACCATTATTAAAACGGACAAAGAAGTGCATGCACATCGTCGATCCCGTACATACGAGCTAAGATATGTATGTTCGAGCAATATTTTGAGATATATCACGACACTGACGGCGACGCTGTCAGCATCCTTGCCGCTGCGCGGCCTGCGATCACTTTAACATCGAACCGATCGTCATTCCTTTCAAGTGAGATCACCTGTTCCGGTGTGAGATGCGAATATTTCACATCTTTGATATAACGCTGCGC
>JAIRJQ010000113.1 GCA_031260545.1 Methanomassiliicoccaceae archaeon
GGCCGGGCCACCAGAGGTTCTCCAGGAGGATCCTGAACGGAGGTTCCCCGTTCGGAAATTCTCTCACCGCATTGTTGAGGATGCCGGCGACCGCATGTATGATGTCATCATCTTTATCCGTGTGAACGAAACCCATCACTTCATCCATTCTTGCGTTGGACGCATGGAATACACCGTACGCAGGCCGTACGGAGGATGCGTGAGCGATGGCCTCTCTCACCGTTCTTATTATTTCATCTTTATTACGTCCGTATGACCTGTATCTTATGTTCTCGTCACTGACCGTATCGATATATTTCGTGTCTCCGGTCCATGCGGAGTACCAATCCGTTGCGTACGGCAAGTGAACACCTTTCACATGATCCGCATCGATCTGAGGATCGAAATATCCGGTAAGCAGCTCTATACCGTCCGCACCGGCATTTTTCATCCTGTTCAGGGCCTCGCGGGCTCCGCCGTATTCGTCCAGATCGAAAGAATAGGCGGATACGCTGAAAAGATGCTCCATGCCCGTGAATGATGTGAAAGATGTTAATATCTTTCTCTCACGGCGCACATGCTCATACAGAGGTCCGATATCAGAAAGATGAATATCAGGAATGACAGGCAACCCTTAAATTGACGTTTAACGATATACGGGCATGGCAGCAAAGGTCAATGCGGCACATATCCTTGTGGAAACAGAAAAGAAAGCTAAAGAACTGAAAGAAAGGATCAACGGCGGAGAACAGTTCGCCGATCTTGCGAAGAAGTATTCTTCATGCCCTTCCGGAAAGAAAGGCGGGGACCTGGGATGGTTCGGCCGCGGGGACATGGTCCCGGAATTTGAAAAGGCGGCGTTCGGCGGTAATGCGGGAGAGGTCGCCGGCCCGATAAGGACAAGCTTCGGCTGGCACCTTATACTGATAAAGGAACAGAAATGACGTGATCACATGGCGACGGTCACATCACATATGAGAACGTGCGGGAAGACGCATAAGGTGACCGTTGTAATGAACGCTGACGGTAACTTCGACGTGAATATAGAATCGGATTGTCCTAAGGTGAAATTATTCGGCGAGAATTTGAGATATGTAACATTCGAGGACATAACGGACTTTGATAAAAGCAGGATCAACAAAAGGGAGATACGCGGCGACATGTCGCCGCCTTGTCTGTCGCCGATAGCAGTTCTCGACGCTGCGTGGATCGAGGCCGGGATGTTATCGCGGTCCTTAGTGAAAAGAGTGAAGGAGAACAATATAGAATTCAATGATTAGATATCTTGTTCAGCGTTTCCGATATGTTATCGAGCAATTTATTAGCTCTGCGGTTCAGCCACCGGTTGCTGGCGATGCATGCAAGATAAGGTATGGGCGGGAAAAGATAGATCATCGCCCCTAGTATACCAACGATCCTTTTTTGTTTCGGGACCTTTAACACCGTGGTCACCAGCGGATCGGTCGGATCCGGCCTCAATCGTCCAAGGAGCGACCTGATGATAAGGCCCATGCCTTTCAGAACGACCTTCATACTCCAGATCACCGCCTTATCAACGGGAACGGGCTTTCCGCACGGTACCGTTCTTTTCTCAAGGATCGCCGTTCTGAGATCGTTCGGATCATCGCCGTCGAATTCCGTCCACGCACATCCGAACGTGGGAACGGAGTGTGCATCACTGGAACCGATCTCGGCCCACCGTCCCGGATATTTTTTGGAGACCTCGTAAGCCATCCTGTTCGAATACTTGTCAATATGTCCTCCGTTCAATACCTCGATGCCGTCGATGTCCAGGTCCAATACCTTCTCGCCCAGTGCAGGCACATGAAAACTGAAAGGATGCGGCGCAATTATGATGCCTCCCTGTTCCCTTATCCTTTTTGCCGTTTCCTCGGCAGAAAGCATCGGCGGTATGCATTCCGTCAGCCACAGACCTATGATCTCACCGTCGGATGTTGATACCTCCTCTCCGATGACCACTTCAATATCATCGAAACGGCTGGCGTAGTTCTTTGCAATTACGGCGCCATCAATACTGTTATGATCCGTTATACAAAGTATGTTCATGCCGTTCGCCCTGGCGGCATCTACCATATCTTCCGGACGGTCGATCGATTCAGGGAATCTTAGCTTACCCAAACGTCCGACACCCGAATATTTCGTGTGAACGTGCAGGTCTGCCTTCATGCGCATACACGCCATAAGAGATGAGTATATTTATTATTTAATGTACAGATACGAGTTAACAGACATTTTTTAGGATGATAACGGCATTATCCCTGCGCGTAATAGTACTCGCCCGCAGACTTCTGTTCTCTGTCCAGCCGCGAATCGGGTTTGTTTATCCTCGGCCTGTGGCTTTCAGCGTCACGTCTGAATGTTATATCGACCGCTTTTAAGAAACGGTTCATTCCGTCCCTCATAGGGAACGGACCTTCGCCTATCCCGGAATGTCCGGGATCCCCGCCGAACACCATCATCGAATCTGAGACCATGTCTAAAAAATAAATGTCATGGTCGACGATCATCCCGCTTTTTCCGCTCTTTTCCATCATCCTTCTGATAGTTTTCGCAGCGTTCATCCTCTGATTCGAATCAAGATATGCAGAAGGTTCATCAAACAGGTATATATCCGCTTCCCTTGCGAGGCATAATGTTATTGCAACTCTCTGCAACTCACCGCCGGATAATGTTTTCACAGTTTTTTCCATAAGATATTTTATTCCCAGCGGCGCTATCACTTCGCCATTGAAGAATCCGGACTGTACGGTATCGAAAGCAGCGGAATTCAATAATTCTCTGACGGTCCCGTCAAAATTGCCGGATATATATTGCGGTTTATATGAGACCTTGATCCTGGCATCAAGTTTTCCGTTATCCGGTTCGATGACGCCGGCAAGCATCTTCACGAATGTTGTCTTTCCAGTTGCGTTTGGACCGACGATGCCCACCGATTCGCCTATGCGTATGCTCCCTCCTTCCACCTTAAGTTTGAACTCTTTGAAGTCCTTCTCCAACGTCTTGTATTCCAATAGGTTCGCCGTATTCCACTCACTCCTAGGAGGAGAAGGAACAAATTCTATAGGGCGGTCACGGAATCTTATGTTCTCCTCGGGAAGGTAACCGTCCAGATACACATTTATCGCGGTCCTCACCTGCCTCGGTAACGTGAAAACACCGTATGCCCCCTCTGTTCCGTATACCACGTTGACGTTGTCTGCCAGAAAATCAAGTATCGCAAGGTCGTGCTCAATGACGACGACCTGTTTCTCAACGCTCAGTTTCTTAATATGACGGGCCATCTTTACCCGCTGATAGATGTCAAGGTATGACGACGGTTCATCGAAAAAGTATACATCCGCATCTTTCATCAGCGTGGCGGCCATTGCCACCCTTTGCAGTTCGCCTCCGGAAAGTTTATCCAGTCCGCGGTCCAGAACATCCGTGAGCTCGAACATCTCCGCCGCTTCTTTAACGTTCATGCGTTCCTGGACCCTCGACAAAAGATCGCGGACCACACCTTTCGTACTCTGCGGCAATTTATCGACATACTGCGGTTTCATTGCTGTTCTGGTGTTACCTTTGTAAACGGACAGCAGATAATCATACAGTTCCGTACCGG
>JAIRJQ010000125.1 GCA_031260545.1 Methanomassiliicoccaceae archaeon
ACGAAAACGGAAAATTCGAATTCACCGTCATCGGCGGAACAGAGCCGAAAGGGATATGCGGCTCCGGTCTGATAGACATACTGGCACAGTTGTTCGTCAACGGTTACATCGACAAGAAAGGCAAGTTCACTGAAAAGGCGGACACGAGTACAAAGGACGGAAGAAAGCTGCTGACGATAATTGATGGCGTGCACATAAGCGAGGACGACATCAAGAACGCGATACTGACAAAGGCGGCGATATATTCCGCATCCGAGTCCCTGGTGAAGGGGTTGGGAGTGAGCATGAACGACCTCGAGAACATATACATCGCCGGCGGCTTCGGGAATTTCATCAATACCGAGAGTGCGATAGCGATCGGGATGCTTCCCGACGTTCCGAGAGAAAGGTTCGTTTACCTCGGTAACGCGTCATTAGCGGGTGCGAAGCATGCGTTATTATCGTCATCAGTAAGGTCAAGGATATCGGACGTCTTTGAAAGGATGACGTATGTGGACCTAAGCTCAGACCCGACGTTCTCCGACGAATATATGTCCGCATTATTCATTCCTCATACGGACGCGTCAAGATTTCCCTCATACACGAGATGATCACCGGTATGACATCTCATTCATTATCATCTTCTTTATTTGTTCCCGGGTGTCATCATTCACATCGAACTTAAAATTCATGTACCTGCACTTATTGTATTCCTTACCGTCCGTCACCAGACGATATCCGCCTATGCACGTCGTGTGTTCGGCTTTACCGTCACATTCCCTGCCTTTTATTATGATCTCTGTCATATCATCGGGAATTTCGCCGATATATTTGTTTATGTTATCCGCGTAGATATGGACGCTCAGCGCATTCCCTGATATTTTGAGATTGAACAGTGCCCTTTTATCGGTTCTGCAGATATATGTCAATCTTATCATTGAATCCTTCTCTGTGATCCTGATCTTACACGATACCGCAAGAAGTTCGCCGATCTCGTTAACGAACGCTCTGTTGTGCGTATCGAGGCCGGCAACGTATCCCTGAATATCCATGCAGGCGTATATGTTCAGGTGCAGATAAAACGCCCGACGGTGAACTTTTTAATATCCTGCGGTCATTAGCACCGCAATGGACTGGAATTTTGCGACCACACTGATCGGTTCGTTACCGTATGATAATGCGAAACTTGCATTGGACAAAGTGCTTGACGGGCGCGTGAGCATACCGTCATGGCCGCAGCTCCCTTCTTTAGGCTATTCGGAGAGCATGTATGTTCAAACAGGATGCCGTCTTCCGGGAATTGATATTGACATCCCCGGGAAAAAAATAACGGTTGATACGGACGCATATGATCCGACGGAGATATACACCGCAATACTGTCCGATGATATCGAATATTTTGAACACCCGAAAAAGTATCACTGCGGCCTGTACGAATTCATATCAAGGGACCTTTCCCAATTTCAGGCAATAAAAGGTCAGGTCACCGGGCCAATAAGCGAAGGCCTTCAGATACTGGACAAGAACGGACGTTCCGTGATATATGACGAGTCGTACTCAGAAATAGTAAGAAAAACTGTTAACATGACCGCAAAATGGCAATCGAAGATACTGTCAAAATTTAATCGTAATGTTATAATGTTCTTCGACGAGCCGTCATTGACATTATTGGGTACGCCGTTCGCATCAATATCCAATGACCTGGCAGTAGAATGGATAAACGAGTCGATGGAAGGACTGGATTGCAAAAAGGCGATACACTGCTGCGGCAACACGGACTGGGCGACGGTGCTCAGAACGAATATAGACATCCTCAGTTTCGATGCGTATGCTTATGCACACACTATAGCAATGTTCCCCGATGAGATAGCGGCGTTCCTTGATCGAGGAGGCATATTATCATGGGGACTCGTACCAAGCGGCGATGATCTCATCGCATCAGAAACAGCAGAAAATTTGGCAGCAATGATGAAAAGGAACATTGACGCGCTTGTTAACAAAGGCGTCAATAAGATCAAGATACTTCAGGGATCGATAATATCCCCTCAGTGCGGACTCGGAGGGATGGAGACGGATAATGTTGATAACGTGCTGAATATGCTCAATGACGTTTCGAACAGAATGAAAGGATATTACAAGGTGGGAAAATGATAATAGCACTCGCAGGTAAAGGCGGAGTGGGAAAGAGCTCGATATCATCGCAGCTTATATTCCAGTTGTCAAAGAAAGGCGTGGTGCTTGCGGTGGACGCCGATCCCAATACGAACCTTCCCGATAAGTTAGGGATGCCGGTTGAGATCACGATAGGGGAGATAAGGAACAGGATCGTGAAGGATCCGGATTCCGTGCCAAGGAGATCGAGCAAGCACGAATACGTTGCAATGGAGATCAGAAAGGCAATGCATGAGCACGATAATATCGATCTTCTCGTCATGGGAAGACCTGAAGGCGAAGGCTGTTATTGCTTCATGAACAACGTTCTGAAAGAATGTTTTGACGGGATGATAAAAAAGTACAAATTCACGGTCGTTGACAACGAAGCCGGAATGGAACATCTTTCCCGAAAGGTACTGCCGAAGGCGGACGTCATGCTTTTAGTTTCGGATCCGACGAAGATCGGTATCAGAACGGCCGCGCGTTTATCGACGCTTGCGTCAGAGGTCGGTATGAAGATAGGCCGCCGAATACTCGTGATAAACAATCTTCCGGGCGACCTTCCGAAAGAACTTGCGGATGAGGCAACGGTGAACGGCTTTTCCGATGTTGTTGCGATAAATCACGATCCGATGGTATATTCGGCCGGACTGGAAGGTTCTGCGCTCAGGCTGCCTGATGATTCCGTTCTCAGCGCCGGCGTATCGAAGATCATAAAAATGATCACTTGAGGTCTCTCAGGAACTTTGGTATATCGCGGGATTCGTTGGTACCAACAATTGTCTTCCTGCCGATAAGTTCCTGAAGTTTCGCGGACATCCTTGCCACTAATCCCGGGATCACGACAATTCCGTCCGATCTGGACAGGACGCCGCTTTCGTTCATCGATGCGACCACATGTTCAGCACTGAACTTTCCCGCCGAATATGCAGTGAGAACGGACAATCCTTCCGTGTCCACGATCTGTAACCAAACCGGTATCTTTGATTTTTCGATGTCGGCGCGTACCGTGAAATACGTCAGCGAAAAGTTGGTTGTGAAGAATAT
>JAIRJQ010000020.1 GCA_031260545.1 Methanomassiliicoccaceae archaeon
ATCTTGGCGTATAGAGGCACTCCGATTATCTTGTAGTTGCCGTATGCATCTGTTGTTACGTGACCGTCCGTGTCAGGTGCTGCCGTGTTACCTAAGCGGTATATCTCATATGACAGCACAGCATTCTCGATCGGAACATCTTTGTTGTCGCTTACGGTGCCTGTCATATCCACCTTTCCAAGCTTAAGGTATACCGCAGAATTGGCACCGGGGTTGAATGACCATATCCCTCCTGCGTATGATAACGTTCCGTTTAGATCGTTCCCGCCGGCCGACGTGCCTATCTCTATCGTCACCGGCACGTTCCCTTTGATATCTGTTATGAACAGTTCTATCCTTCCGCCGATGTCCGCTGTGGTGACGTTATTTATCTCAGCATCGGAAAATATGAACAGATCTACCTTGCCGTCATAGAGTGCGCTTGCCATACTGGCCTCGAGTGCCTGAGGCACCGTCATTATTTTGATACTCGAACAGTTATCGAATGCCCTTGTCAGTATTGATGTGACGGATGACGGAATGTACACATACTCCAGGGAAGAGCATCCTGCGAATGCATAGTACTCTATCTCCTTTACCATGGAACCGTTAAGGTCGACCGACCGCAACGATGTGCAGCCGTCGAATGCGCGTGTTCTTATATCTGTGACAGCAGAGTTCGTGAAATCAACGGATTTCAATGATGCGCAGTTGCGGAATGCCGCGACATCTATGCACGTGACCGCAGAGTCCGTGAAATCAACGGATTCCAATAATACGCAGTCCCAGAATGCGGAATCCGCGATGTGTGTCACTGCGGTGTTCGTGAATGACAGTTCTTTCAGGGATGTGCATTTGGAGAATACCAGGGCCCCTATGTATGATACGGAACCGAAGTCTATGCTCTTTATAGAGGTCATGGCCTCAAAGACACCGCCGAGACCTCCCAGGACTATTGATATCTCGGCATCTTCGATCGCCGTGACGTTGTATTCTTTTCCGTTATAGATCACGGGTGCCGACGGCAGTCTCAGCGATCCGCCGTTGCCTATAACCTCTGCCTCCAGAGCGGGCAGGCGGCCTGTGATCATCACAGTTCTCTCATCTGCATTGTCGGATTCGAAGGTCACCTTATATTCGAACATTCCGTCATCGAATTTTTCTCCGATGTTTCCCAAGTTTTGATATTCATTACCGTCATTTTCAAAGTGTATGAAATTCAGCATCGCGAGTGCCGCCATCATTATGATAGCGACAGCCACAGCGATCGAGAATGAACGGAAAGATATCGCTGACCGTTCGCCCGTGCCCGCTCCGGCCGTGCTTTTATTGTCTCTTTTTTGTCGCCCCATAGTAGCTCCCCTGCTGGAAGATATTTTATTCGAAGTGCCCGTAAGGGCACTCTAACAATTGATAGCAAAGAGACTAACTATAGATAAAGAAAGGAGTTTAAACAAATAAATTTAATATCTATTATATATTAAAATACAGAGACACAGACCTGTCAGGCGGTCAAAAAAGACCGTTATAAGCTGATGCCAGTCTCTTTGCGCCTTCCTTTATCTCCTCGTCGCCGGCCGTCGCGAAATTCAATCTTATCGTATTGACGCCGCCGTTTATATGGAAAGGTCTGCCGGGCATAACAACAAGTTTTTTCTTCAATGCGGATTCGTAAAGTCTCATTGCGTCCGTTCCTTCCGGTGTTCTTAACCATATGAACATCCCTCCGTTGGGGGTGTTCCATTCCAATTCGGACGGTAAATTATCGTGAAGCAGGTCCAGCATTAACTTGCTCTTGCGTTTGTATTCTTTTCTTATGTTCCTCAGATACGAATCGAGATCGTTCTGTTCGAGATAACGGTCCATTACGTTCTGGGAAAAAGTATTGGCATGTAATGATGACGACTCGACGCACTTCATCGTCATCTCTATCATTTCATCAGGAACGATCATCCATCCCATCCTCATCCCCGGAGATATTATCTTTGAATATGATCCTGTAAGTATCACATTGTCGGTCATCGATCTAACCGGAGGGCCGATGCGTCCGTCATATCCCAATTCGCCGTATGCGTCATCCTCGATCATTATGGTATTCGACGATGATATCAATTCGGCCACCTCTTTTCTTTTATCGGAAGAATAACTGAACCCTGATGGATTTTGATGGTTAGGTATGCTGTAATATAATTTCGGATCGCGCTGCAATGCCTTTCTTAACTCCCCGGCATCCGGGCCGGTCTCGTTCATCTTTACACCGATGAACTCCGGGCCGTAAAGGGAGTACGCCTGTAACGCACCAAGATAACCGGGATCGTCAGTCACCATCCCGTCGCCGCGGTCGATGAACATCTTGCCGATGAGATCGAAACACTCCTGCGATCCGTTGATCATGAATATGTTCTCCTCAGATACGTTAACGCACATCTCCTTCCTGCATCTCGCGGCTATCTTCTTCCTTAATGGTGTTATACCTTTGATGGTGCCGTATTGAAGTGCATCCCTTGCTCTGTCTATATCTTCGAAGAGATCTGCGGACGCTCTCGCTATTCCCTCGGTATCGAATAAACGTTTATCGGGAAGACCTGTCGCAAATGATATCATTCCCTCTTCCTTTGATACTGCTATCAGCTTCATTATGAAGGAATCCATCAGATCGTCGGTCCGTTTCGAGAATCTCATGCTGTTCGCGTATACAATGGTATTAAAAAATATTTCCTTGCTGTCTGCCGCTGACATTATGCGTATATGAGATTGTATGTCACTATTTGAGTTATAAGAGGAGTGGACTGGGCGCGATTTGAACGCGCGACTTCTTGCTTGCAAAGCAAGCGATCTACCGCTGATCTACCAGCCCTTACTGACCGAGTATCTGGGAATATGATATATATCTTTCGTACGCCTTCCATTCACACTCACGGGCAAAGTTGAAATAGTATGTCACGTGTTAGCATGGAACAAGGAGTTAACAGAAATGTTCGGCAAGAACATCCGCATGGAAAGGATAATCAACAGAAAAACGGGAAATGCAGTCATCGTACCGATGGATCACGGAATATCGATAGGTCCGGTTAACGGCATCATAGACATGAAGAGCACTGTGAACGCCGTAAGCAGCGGCGGCGCTACGGCCGTCCTTATGCAAAAAGGATTGATACCGTACGGCCACAGAACGGAGGGACAGGATGTCGGTCTGATCTTACATCTTTCCGCATCCACCAACATAGGTTCCACTTCAGATTCAAAAGTCCTGGTCGCCTCGGTGGAAGAGGCCATCAAACTGGGAGCGGATGCCGTTTCCATACATGTTAACCTGGGCGCGGACAGCGAACCGCAGATGCTGTCAGATCTGGGGAAGGTGTCGCGGGACTGCACGGAATGGGGTATGCCGCTGCTCGTGATGTCATACGCCCGCGGGCCCACTGTCAAAAATCAGTACGATCCTAACACAGTAGCACATTGCGCACGGGTCGCAACGGAACTTGGTGCGGATATGATCAAGGTGGTTTACACTGGAGATATCGACTCATTCAGGAATGTTGTGAAAGGCGCATTGGCACCGATATTGATAGCCGGCGGTCCGAAAATGAGTTCTGATATGGATATACTGAACATGGTGCACGATTCCATTGAGGCGGGAGGAAGAGGGGTATCTATAGGAAGGAACATATTCCAGCATAAAGACCCGAAAGCGATGACAAAGGCCATATCCGCCATTGTCCTTAACGGAATGAGCGTCAGTGAAGCGGCGAAGCTTCTTAAGTAAATGCAGTGATGAAAATGAAAGAAGTTTGGATGAGGGCCGATGCTCCGGATAACGATGGGAAAAGAAAAAAACTGCTGATATCCGGACTCGAATCAGGAATAAGTACATTCATTGTGCGCCCCGGAGATGAAAAATTCTCTTCGTTGGGAAAAGTGGACCTTATTGTGAACAAAGATGGAATACTATCGGGCAACGTTTCCGGGAAGATGGTGAACATATCTTCTCCGGGCGATCAGAATAAGGCGATGGACCTTTGCGGCAAGGTTGACGTTATGGTGGTCACGAC
This sequence comes from Methanomassiliicoccaceae archaeon, assembly GCA_031260545.1. Classification (GTDB taxonomy): domain Archaea; phylum Thermoplasmatota; class Thermoplasmata; order Methanomassiliicoccales; family Methanomethylophilaceae; genus Methanomicula. The sequence continues at coordinate 4,032 of JAIRJQ010000020.1, forward strand.
CGGCGACTGGTCTGTGATCCCGTTCGAAAATCTAATAGCCAGATCCGCCGGGAAGACAAAAATAATGGCATGCGTCTCGTCATCCGATGATGCGAAACTTTGTGAGAACATCCTGGAGAAGGGGACGGACGGCATCGTCATAGATGTGAACGACCCGGGAAAGGTGAAGGATGTTCTGAGTGATGTGAAAAGAACGGCAGGACTTGATCTTACATCTGTCAAAGTGGTAAGCGTGAAAAATATTCAGACCGGGGACCGTGTGTGCATTGACACGTGTTCGACTATGATACCGGGAGAAGGTATGCTCATCGGCTCGCAATCGTCCTGTCTGTTCCTGGTGCAATCGGAGAGCGAAGAGAACGGATATGTTGCCGCACGTCCTTTCAGAGTGAATGCGGGCGCAGTGCACGCATATATCATGATGCCGGACGGGAAGACAAGATACCTGTCGGAATTGCGTGCAGGCGATGACGTCTTACTCGTGGGAAGGAAAGGAGAAACAAAGGTGGCATCGATCGGAAGATGCAAAGCGGAATTGAGACCGATGCTTATCGTCACCGTCTCGCATCAAGGAGGGGAATTCACAACGATACTTCAAAACGCCGAGACCGTGAAACTTGTGACCCCTAAAGGATCAGTATCAGTTAACGAATTAAAGAAAGGGGACGAGGTCCTTGTTCATCTTACCGGAGGCGGCAGACACTTCGGGATGCCGGTCGATGAGAAGATAAGGGAGTTATGATGAGGATCTGCGCATCGCTCGGTTCCGTTGATGTCACTGCTGACGATACAGCCTCAGCTGATATGATAGAGATACGCACGGACATCTTTGACGCAGTTCCGAAGAACATTCTGAAGAAAGGTCAAACGGGTATTGTCACATTCAAAAACGGGATCAACAGAGCAATCATACCGGACGGCTGGATAGCTGATGTCGGATACGAAGAGCGTCCTGATGTTGATAATGATGTCATCACATCATATCACGATTTTTCAGGAACTCCTGATGCTGATGCCGTTATCAGCATAATGAATGGCATGAACGGAGATATCGTAAAAGGCGCCTTCACCGTGAACAATGTGAAGGACACCGTCACACTGATCGATGCCGCCTGCCGCATCAAAAAAAGACATGTGATCCTCGGAATGGGCGAACTCGGCAAGATCACAAGGATCCGTCAAGAACGGATGAATAATGAATTCACGTTCGCATATGCCGGAAAAGCGACGGCCCCCGGTCAATTGAGCATTGCAGAGATGAGAGGACTGGGCGATGATTGCGTGATCACAGGAATAATCGGTTCGGATATAGGATACACGCGGTCCCCGAAGATGCACGACGCCGCATTCGGACACGCAGACATCAACGGCAGGTATTTGGTCTTCGACACTCCGTTGCTTGACCGTATCGGCGAGTTCATAACAAAATTTGATATTAAAGGAGTGAACGTCACGAAACCGTATAAGACCGATATCATTGGCCATATCGATATGTGTGATAAGATATCGGATGAGGTCGGCGCCGTCAACACAGTGGTCAACGACAACGGAAAATTAAAGGGATACAACACGGACGTTCACGGAATAGATATGGCATTGCGCATGAATTCGGTTGACGTGAAAGGACAAAGAGCATTGATATTGGGATCCGGAGGTGCGGCGAGGTCGTGCGCATACTTCCTTTCAGGGAACGGCTGCGATGCCACCGTTACCGGAAGGAACATAGATGCCGCCAAAAAAATAGCAAAGGACCTTTCGGTAAAGTTCACGGAGAGGACATCTGTCGCAGTGAAAGCATACGACATCATAATAAACTGCATTCCGCTGAACAAGGACCGCAATATTTCAGAATATCCGGTAAAAATAGAGCAGACGGATCATGAACAGGTGGTATTCGACATGGTCTACGGAAGAACGCATCTTACGGATATCGCGGAAGCGAGAGAATGCATCATCGTGAGAGGTGAGGATATGCTTGCCCATCAAGGCGCAAGATCATTCGAACTGTTCACTTCCAAGAGCGTCTCGTTCAGGGTGATGAGGGATGCGGTATGATCTCATACGGTGCGATAACGGTGGTCAATGCGATACCCTGCGGCATCGGGGCGGCCGTAGGCATCAGATTGACCACGAACGCCGATCTTACGGCAGGCGGGACCGAACGTGTCGTTAAAATAATCAATGACCCGAATGAAGATACGAATATGGCCAGGATATGCGTGAAGAACACCTTCAAGCGTTTCAATGTGAGCGAACCCGATGGATGGAAGCTTACCGTTAATTCGCAGATCCCTGTATCCCGCGGATTGAAAAGTTCGAGTTCTGCATGCAACGCGATCGTCTCGGCAACCGCTGACAATGTCGTCAGGACGCACGGAGGGAACGGGTTCGGCATCGGAAAGGATGCAGAACTGGAGATGATACGTTTCGGTGTCGGCTGTGCCAAGGAAGCGGGCGTCACCGTTACCGGGGCGTTCGATGACGCATGCGCATGTCATTTGGGAGGTCTCGTTATCACTGACAATACGAACGACTCACTTTTGAAACATGATGACGTTGAAGACAATGACATAATACTTTTGATCCCCGAAGCCAAGATACGCAAACCGTCTTTGGATACGGAAGCGTTCCGTGCCGTCTCCGGTAAAGCGAAAGATATCATCAGAACGGCTGAGAATGACTGGTATGCCGCACTTACAGACAACGGAAGACTGGTGGCCCGCGTTCTTGGGATAGATGACGGTGTCGCATCCGTGGCCATCAGAATGGGGGCGCTTGCGGCCGGAGTATCCGGAACGGGGCCGGCGATCGCCGTTGTGGTCGGGAAAGGAGAAGGGATGCGGTTCGCTAGGGAATTGGACTTCGGAGGATATCGTGCGATGGTTACAAGAACGAGAGGGATATCATGAATGATGTCATGAGATTCTCCGGCGGTACTGTAAAGGGATTGATAACTCCTCCTCCTTCGAAAAGTCACACCCACCGCGCATTCCTGCTGTCTGCATTATCATCGAAAGAATGCAAGATAATGAATTCTCTCAATTCACAGGATACCCGGGCGACATTGAAAGCCGCAGAAGCGATCGGCGCCGATGTTAAAATATTATGTGCCAGCGTAAAAATTTGCAACAAAGGATTACGTGTACCGGAGAACATCGTTGACGCAGAAAACTCCGGAACAACTATGCGTTTGTTCACCGGGATCGCATCGATATTCGACTCTCCCGTCACAATAACGGGTGACGGATCATTAAGATCAAGACCGATGGGGCCGCTTTTGGACGCGCTTACATCAATGAACGTCAAATGCACATCCGATGACGGGAAGGCACCCGTTACGATCTGCGGTCCCAATAAGGGAGGGGATGTGAATATACGCGGGAACGTAAGCTCACAGTTCATATCATCATTGATGATGGTGGCGCCGATGCTTCCCAATGATACGAACATACACATTGAGGGCACACTCTCATCAAGACCTTACGTGAATATAACGGCGGACATGATGAAACGTTTCGGTGCCGGTGTTGTGATCAACGGTAATGATATATCCGTGCCCGGCGGCACAGGGTACAAAGGATGCGACATCACGATACCGTCGGATATGTCCTCCGCCGCATTCCCTCTGACGGCCGGGGCGTTAGGAGGTTCCGTGACCGTAAGGAACATAGATATGAATGATCCGCAGGGGGATAAGATGATCGTCGAGATACTGAAGAATGCGGGCGCATATGTTTCCGAGAACGGCGATGAGATAACCGCGTCTGCCGGTATGCTAAAAGGAGCGGATATCGATATGTCCGATATCCCTGATCTTTTTCCCATTGTTGCCGTCCTTCTGAGCACCGCGAAAGGTAAAAGCAGATTATACGGAGCTCCGCAGCTGAGATTCAAGGAGAGCGACCGCATCAAAGCAACAGTGAACATGTTATCGGCACTCGGCGCCGATATCGCCGAGACGGATGACGGATGTGTCATGAACGGAATTAAAAAGTTAAAAGGCGGAGAGATAGAACATCTCGAGGACCATCGTATCCTCATGGCGGCGGCCGTTGCGTCACTTGTATGCGATAACCCCGTAACAATGAGAAAAAGTAATTGCTATGACATATCATACCCGTTGTTCATAGAGCACATGAAAAGACTGGGCGTAGGAACGGAGGTCTGAATTTGTATTCCCTCGGAAATAACATAAAATTTCATCTGTTCGGAAAGAGCCACGGCGAACACGTAGGATGCATACTTGAGAACGTACCTCCCGGGATCCGTATATCCGCAGATTTGATAAAAGAAGAAATGGACCTCAGAAAACCAAGGGACGGTATCGGAACGCCCAGAAAAGAAGATGATAACGTTGAGATCGCATCCGGAATGCCTGACGGGATCACGGACGGTTCTCCGATAAAGATGACCATCGCCAATAAAAATATCAAAAGTTCCGCATACGAGGATATATCAACGGTCCCCCGGCCCGGACATGCCGATCTTCCTGCGATGATCAGGTGGAAGGATCATGATGTGCGCGGCGGCGGCCAGTTCTCCGGTCGCCTTACGGCGCCGATAGTTGCCGCGGGCAGCATCGCAAAACAAATGTTATCGCCGATGGGCATAAAAATAGCCGCATTCACAAGGTCCGTCGGCAGAATCGATGATGACCGCATACGAACAATGGATGATGCGCTTCTTTCGAGAAAATACGCGACCCGCGCATGTTCTTCGGAATTAGATGAGATGATGACAGCAGAGATAATCAATGCCTCGAAGGACGGTGACAGCGTCGGCGGCATCGCGGAATGCATTGTCAACGGATTGCCGATCGGATTCGGAGGCATATGGTTCGAATCGCTTGATGCTGTTCTCGCGAAGGCAGTGTTCGGGATCCCGGCGGTAAAAGGTATAGAGTTCGGGAAAGGATTCGATATCACGAGAATGAAAGGATCTGAAAGTAACGATCAGTATCACATTGACAACGGCATCAAAGCGATGACCAATAACATGGGCGGGATCGTCGGCGGCATGAGCAACGGTATGCCCCTTGTGTTCCGCACCGCTTTTAAACCGACCCCGTCGATATCGAAAGAACAGAGGAGCGTTGACCTTTCAACAATGAAGGACGCGGTCATATCGATAAAGGGGAGACACGATCCCTGCGTGGTGCCGAGAGCTGTATCCGTTGTGGAAGCAGTGACCGCTCTTGTGATCGCGGATGTTTCAATGAACGGGGCGATATGAATGGACTCTTTAGAACAGCTGAGAAAAAGGATAGAGGAAATTGATGAGAAGATAGTTGAACTAATGATCCGGAGGAATGATGCGGCCAGGATGATCGGCGAACTGAAAAATGAGCACGGAATGCCCGTCAGGAATTTGAGCGTGGAGAGCACGGTCATCGAAAGATACAGACGGCTGGCGGACGGGACGTCATT
>JAIRJQ010000032.1 GCA_031260545.1 Methanomassiliicoccaceae archaeon
TTGTTCAGTCTTCTGATCCTTTCCGCCATCGGGGGATGCGTGCTGAACAACGACGCCCCTCCTTTCCTCTTGCCGCCGAACGGGTTCGCGATCCACATGTGCGCATGTGTAAGACCTTCGTTCACCATCGGCCTCGCGATGTTGCCGTTCTCCAGTTTGTCCAACGCGTTCGCCAGCGCGACCGGGTCGTTTATCATCTTTGCTCCGGACTCGTCTGCCTTGTACTCGCGTCCTCTCGATATCCCGAGCTGTATGAGCATCGCAGCGATCGGTATCGTGATATACGCCAGGATCGCCACGACTATCATCGCGCCGTTGTTCCTGTTGTTGCCTAAGGATGCGAAGATGGCGAACCTTGCCATTATCGATATTGCGCCGGCAACGGTCGCCGCCACTGACATAACAAGGATGTCCCTGTTCTTCACATGCGCCATCTCATGCGCCATCACGCCTCTGAGCTCTCTGTCATCCAGCATGGCAAGTAATCCCGTTGTTGCAACCACGGCCGCATTCTTCGGGCCTCTCCCCGTCGCAAATGCGTTCGGCGTCGGGTTGTTCGTTACCCCGACCTGGGGCATCGGAAGGTTTCCCTGTCTTGCGATGCCTTCCACTATGTTGTAAAGGCGCGGGTTCTCCTCACGTCTTATTATCTTTACCTTGTGCGCCCTGAGCACTATCTTCTTTGAGAAGAGGAACGAGAACAGATTGAGCAGTGATGCCAATACTATGAAGACCAGCATCATCAGCAGCAGGCTGTTGATCGTGCCGTCGAAATATCCGTAGTACATGAATATGTACCATATCACCGCACCTATGCCCATGAATATAAACGTCAACATCATGAACAGCGCAGCGGTCCTTATTGCATATCCCATTCCCAATTCCTCCTTTTATCAATTAAAGTCAATATGTTTTGGTATTTAGAATTGACCCGCATATGCATCAGATATCGAAAAATATCTCTGTACCGACGTAGAAGTTCTTCACCCCGTTCAGCCCGAGCTTTTCTCTGAGATGGGTCGTCTGGCTCTCGCCAGTGCAGTGGCTCGCATACAGCAGCGGCGATCCCATCTCCATCACCCTGTCCGCGACCTCGTGGACCTCTCTTTTCTTCAACCGATGCAGATGCAGCCCTCCGATCACCGTGTGAACTTTCTTTCCTGTCATCTTTTCAACGTATGCTGCTGTCGTCTCGATACCGTGATGGCAGCACCCGCATATCAGTACCGGACCTTTCCTCGTCATCAGGACCAATGAGCTCTCATCGGGCATCTCCTTTGTCGGTCCGCCGGCCGTCCCGGAGGGGACCTTTCCCGTGAGGAACAGATTCTTGCTGAGCTGCGTCCATTCGCTGACCGTACGTAAATTCATCTTGCTCATATCTTTCTCGGGCATGTCCGGAAGCCCGGCGCGCTTTATCGGTATTCCCAGGAACTTCACCCTGGAAACATATTCGCAATCCGGTGTGATAATTACGTCAACACTTTTCTCCCTTTTCTCAAGCAGTCCCGCAAGCCCTCCCGTGTGTTCTTTGTGAACATGCGATATCACCACGCGGTCGATCGAGTCAGGATCGATATCAAGGCGGTCCATGTTGTGTATCAGATAATTGCCGCGCAGCCCCGTGTCGAACAGCGTTCTGGAGTCGTCCGCGTCGATGAATATGGATAATCCTTTGGCACCGATGAGCGGTGTTCCTGTTAATGCACCTTCATCGTAGACGCTCAGCACCCTTGCCTTCATATCATACCGTAGAATGAACGCGTGTAAAACATTATCCGTTATCCTTATCGCATTCAACAAAAATGATCGTCTCCGATCCGTTCGCACAGAATGCCCTCATGTCTTCCGCTTTTTCAAAATAGCTTCCTCGTATAACGATATGTACGAGTCCAGTGATGTTTTGACCGAATGCATCTCGGCCGTCCTTCTCGCGTTCGTTCTCATGGATGCGTCCGCAGAGAGACATTTCTTTATCGCATCGGCGCAACCTTCGGACGATCCGTCGTAAAGTATCCCGTTCACGCCGTCCTCGATGAAATCGACGAATGCGCGTCCGTTAGGACATGCAACGGGCAGACCGCAGGCCATCGCATCCATAATAGCCAGGCACTGCGCTTCGAATGTTGACGACGACACAGCGGCATCCGCTGCCGCATAGTATGACGGTAATTCGTCGTCACTCACGAAACCCGTGAATATCACGCGTTCGCTGACGCCCCGTGATTCCGCGAGTTCCTTCAGCTCGCCTTCCAGTGCCCCCTTTCCTACGATCAAGAGGGTTGCGTCAACATTCATGAACGCTTTTATCAGCACATCAAGGCGTTTCTCCGGAGATAAACGGCCAACGTGTATCACCACCTCTTTGCCGTTCAGGCCATACCTTTCCCTTATCACGCTTCCGTCCATGCCCGGTCTGAATCGTTCTGTATCGATACCGGTCGGTATCACACGTATCTCCGCTTTCACACCGTTGTCGATGAGCTCTTTTGCTATCGACGGCATCTGCGCCACTGTGAAATCAGCTCTTTTGAAAAGATTCCGGAAATATGTCCAACTGACACTCAGTGAGAGCTCCGGGTCCAGCGGCGTATACGCTTCGACAAAATTCCACACCGGTGTGTGGAATGTGATTATTACCGGTTTATGAAGCAGTTTACCGGACACGACGCCGCGTGTCGCCATGAATGCGAATCCGTGTACGTTGATCACATCAACGTCTGCCTCTTTCAGCGCAAAAATGGCATCCGACGGAAGTATCGGCAGATAATAATCAAAATTTTTGAACTTTGCAGACGGTATATAGTGGACCCCGTCTATCCTGTTCTCCTTGCCGGGATCCGGCGCAATAAGCAGCACCTCGTGACCGCGTTCCGCAAGCCCTTTCCTCAGAAGGTCGATGGCATTGACGACGCCGTCCCGTACGGGATGATGCGAATCCACCAACATCGC
>JAIRJQ010000077.1 GCA_031260545.1 Methanomassiliicoccaceae archaeon
CAAGATGCCCTCTTGCGTATTCGTGAACGCATATGATGCATGAGCTGAACAACGCCTTCGCCGGAGCAGGACCGCATGATAAAAAGAGATCATATTTTCGGCCGCGTATCTGCTCTGAACCTATTCGCGGCAGAACAGTAGAGAGATAAGATCTCCACCGCTGCGGCTACAGGGACACATACTAACATTAGTATCAAGAAACCCCCCAAGGCCACAAAAATAGACGCATAAGATAAGGCAACGGTCAGTATCCCCAAGAGGAACGATATTTTTTCTATGTTGTATGCGGACAGATCCTCTTTTGATAAGAAAGTGAAAGGGAAAAAGAACCGGACATTTCCAAATAATGTGACCACGCCGATGACCAGCAGAAACAACGAAACGAAGGTCGTGCCCCAGAACAGATCCCGTTCAAATATCTCGAGGAGACAGAACGCTACTGCCGCCGTTATCGCCCACAGCAGGCTCAGAATCAAAGCAAGTCTTCTTCGTCCAACCGCCATATGCAAAACACATGTTCTTCTTTCTAAATATCTTTACGCGATATCACGGTCAGGAAATACGATCCCTCATCAGTATGATCACAGAAACGCTTATATCCAAGATACTAATGGGATGCATGTGCCCTCACAGGCATCAATAAAGCAAAAGTCCTTAAATATGACTTGAGGATTGTCTGCTTTCATTAGACTATCCTTGGTGATGTAAATGGCGAGAAAGCCCGCAGTGATGTATAGACAGGTCAAAGGTCAGGCATTTACCCGCAGAGAGTACATGGGCGGTGTGCCGAACAACAGAATTTCACAGTATGACATGGGAAGCTCAGCTGAGTTCCCCATTCAGTTATCATTGAAAGTAGAGAACAGGATACAGGTAAGGCACACAGCATTGGAAGCCGGACGTATCGCCGCGAACAGAGTCATGAGCAAGAGAGCAGGAGTAGCCAACTACCACCTGAAAGTTCGTGTATATCCGCACATCGTTCTCAGAGAGAACAAACTTGCGACAGGCGCAGGTGCGGACCGTGTCTCATCCGGTATGAGGAATGCGTTCGGCAAGAACGTAGGAACGGCAGCAAGAATGGACGCGGATCAACCGATCATGACGATACAGTGCGGACCAGCACAGTTTGCCCTCGCGAAAGAAGCGTTGTGGAAAGCGTCAATGAAATATCCGGTCTCATGTTACATTGATGTCGAGAAGGGCAAAGAACTAATTCCGTGAACATGTTCGACCTCCGTCTTGACGACATAACTGAATGGATACGCTGTAAGTGTTTTTCATCAGTAGCTATTCAATTACCGGAAGGGCTGAAGATAAGGGCGACGGAGATCGCCGATCATATTTTTTCGAACACTAACGTTCCTGTGATCATTCTCGGAGATCCGTGTTACGGTGCATGCGACCTGTACGTAAATTACAAAGGGATCGCAGACGGGCTCGTTCATTTCGGTCATTCGCCGATACCGTCGATATCGGACGACAAGAACATATTATTCGTCGAAGCGCTGGCAGATCTTGACATAAGGAAAGGGATAAGGAATATCGCCGACGCCCTTCCGAAAAAAGTAGGATTGCTGGCGACGGTGCAATACATAAACACGCTCAAGGACGCCAAGGATGTTCTGGAAGATCTGGGAAAAAAAGTTCTCATCGGAAAAGGCGACGGACGTTTGAAATATGACGGTCAGGTGCTGGGGTGCAACTGCAGCGCCGCCGAATCCGTCGCTGACGGCGTGGATTGTTTCCTGTACATCGGAGAAGGCGATTTTCACCCGTTGGCGGCTGCGTTCGGCGTCGGCAAGGAGATAAAGGTGTTCAATCCGATAACTAACGAATTAAGATTGGTGGATGATGTACGCGACCGCATACTCAGAAAAAGATTTGCTGCCATAGAGAAGGCAAAGGACGCCCGGTCGTTCCTTGTCATCGTTTGCACAAAGGCGGGACAGAGAAGGGATCGCGTTGCCGACGAGCTCATAAAGAATATAAATTCCACGGGCAGGAAAGCTTACAAAACGGTCATGGAAGAGATCACACCCGATTCTCTTCTTGCGTACAGAGTGGACGCTTATGTGAACACCGCATGTCCCAGACTGGCGATGGACGATTCTGTACGCTATGGAAAACCGATACTCACACCGCCGGAAGCAGAGGTTGCGATCGGTCTTCGTGAATGGGACGACTACGAGTTCGACGCGATACGCGACTGAGATTTTTACCCAAAGTTAAAAATGGTCACACTATATGGTATTTCTATGTTCACATACGACGGCCTTCTGAAAGATACGCCCAAGGATGTCATCGTCGGCATAGGAAGAGGTTCCGAGCGGGGTGATGTCGAAAGAAGCGCCGCGGCCTTCGAGAATGTACTCATATATGACGATCCCGGCGAGATGGTCTGCGATCTGAAGAACGGCAGCATAGATGCGGCCGTACGGGGGGACATGTCATCATCGAAACTTTTACCGAAGATAAAAGAGGACTTCGGATTATCAGATATACAGAGGACCGTGCTCTTGGAACCCGTCGGAAAGAAGATGGTCTTTGTTGCTCCGGTGGGCATAGATGAGGGTTGGACAGTGCCGCAAAAATACGATCTGGCTATTAAGAGTGTAGAGCTGATGCGACGGATCGGAATGAATGAACGCATAGCAGTTATGAGCGGCGGAAGGGAGGACGACAAAGGCCGGAATGACACGGTAGACAGAACGATAGACGATGCCGCCGAACTGGTCAAAAAACTCAGGTCCGAGGGGTACGATGCGTATCACGCCGAGATATTGATAGAATCGGCGGTCGATGAAGCAGATCTTCTGATCGCACCCGACGGAATATCTGGAAATCTGATATTCAGGACGCTGCACTTTCTCGGCAACGCAAAAGCGTTGGGTGCGCCTGTGATAAATATGAATAAGGTGTTCGTGGACACATCCCGCGTGAAAACGGACTACAGGGATTCGATAGCCCTCGCAATGAGGCTTACAAGGTGATATCATGATGATAGAGATCGACGGCGCACATTCCGGTATTCGATTTTCAGCATGCCATTTCATTCCCGGGCATGAGAAATGTTCGAGACTTCACGGTCATTCGTACATCATACGTGCCCGTCTCGAAGGCGACGTCGGAGCATCGGGAATGGTCATGGATTTCGTTGAGATAAAAAAAGCGCTGAAGGCGGCGGCGGAAGAGATGGACCACAAGACGTTGCTGCCAAGGAACACGGATAACGTGCGCGTCACAGAAACGGCAAAGGACGTGGAAGTGCTCACGTGCGGTAAGCGTTACGTATTCCCGAAAGAGGATGTTTTGATCTTGGACATCGACATAACAACGGCGGAGGAGATGAGCAGGCTCATGGCAAAAAAGCTGCTGTCCGTTGTAAAGTTCCCAAAGAACGTAAAACGTTTATGGATCGGTCTTGACGAAGAAAGGGGACAGACCGCGTGGTACTCGGAAGCGTTGTGATATCATGCCCAAGGCCGTTGTCCTTTTATCGGGAGGATTGGACTCCGCGGTCACGCTTGCATGTTCCGTATACGATGGGAATGAAACGATCGCGTTAAGCTTCAGGTACGGCCAAAGGCACACGAAAGAACTGGTATCCGCCAAGGCCGTTGCTGAACATTACAATATGAGGCACGTGGTAACCGATATTGATATGTCAATGTTCCGTTCATCGCTCATAGGCAATTCGAAAGAGATAGAAAAGGATCGCACGAACATCGGGAAGGACATACCGGACACGTATGTTCCTGCGAGGAATATGATAATGTTGAGCATCGCAACAGGATTATGCGAATCTGTTGATGCTGATCGTATATACATAGGCGCCAACTCCGTCGACTATTCGGGATATCCCGACTGCAGGAATGAATTTTTCAAAGTATTCGAAGAAATGATAAAAAAAGGGACGAAGGCCGGTGTCGAAGGACGGCCGATAAAGATCGTGACCCCCATTCTTGATCTGTCAAAATCAGAGATAGTCAAACTCGGAAAGAAATTGAACGTTCCGTTGCATTTAACGTGGTCATGCTACAGCGGCGGCGATAAGGCATGCGGCCGCTGTGATTCATGCATCCTGAGGTTAAATGGTTTCAAAGATGCGGGATATAAGGACGAGGTCGAATACCAATGAGAGTATGCGAAATGTTCCGGTCGATACAGGGCGAAGGATTAATGATCGGTTCCGTAACGTATTTCATACGTTCCGTTGGTTGTAATCTGTCATGCAGCTGGTGCGACACAAAGTACTCGCGCGACGGAGGCGATGATATTTCCGTACGGGAGATCATTGATCATGTGAAGAATGAAAGGAACATTTGTGTCACCGGCGGCGAACCTTTGCTGCAGAAAGATGTTTATGAATTACTCAATTCTCTTTTGAAAGAAGGCAAGAATATTGTCCTGGAAACGAACGGTTCGATAGACATATCAAAGGTGCCAGCAGATAAAAATTTAATGATAAGCATGGACATAAAATGTCCATCGTCAAGCATGAGCGAAAAGATGAACATGTCCAATATACAACACCTGAAACCCACCGATCAATTAAAATTCATAATAGGCGACGGCTCGGATCTCGAGTATGCGGTTTCCTTCATCGAGTCATATGACATCCGATGCAACATAATATTCAGTCCCGTCGGAGGGATGGACATTGAACCTCTCACAGAAGAGGTGGTGGACAGGAACCTGAATGTCCGTGTATTGCCGCAGCTGCATAAGCTGATATGGGGCAACAAGAGATCGGTTTGATCAGAACTTTTTCATCCGTTCCAGCCGAGCCTTCACAGTTTTAACGCATTCTTCGACCGTTCCGTCCTCGTCGTATGATACTGTTATTCCTGCGCCCGTGAGCTTGTTGTATCCGTGCGGTCCGATCCCGCCGGTTATGACCACGTCCACTCCGAGTCCGATTATCGCGTCCGCCACTTTCATCCCGGCGCCTTCAGCTCTCATAAATTCATTCGCTACAACGGTGAAGTCAAGAGTATCCATATCAACGATCAAAAAATACGGCGCGTGGCCGAAATCATCCGCCACGTAGGATGAAAGAGAATCTCCCTCGGCAAGAACCCCTGCCTTCATTTCTCCACCGTTCTGATGACCTTTTCAGCAATGTCCGAGAACGCCTTCGCTGATAACGACTCGGGCGCAGAGGCAACTATCGGAACTCCCGCGTCTCCGCTTACAACGATGCCCGGTTCTATAGGTACACGGCCGAGGAACTGTATGCCCATTTCCGTCGCCGTCCTTTCGCCTCCGCCCGTTTTGAATATATCGGAACGTTCGCCGCAGTGCGGGCATATGAAGCCGCTCATGTTCTCAATGACCCCCAATACAGGGATGTTCGCCGTAGCACTGAAAACTATTGATTTCCGGCTGTCAAGCAGCGCAACATCCTGCGGCGTCGTTACAACGACCATCCCGTCCGCCTTAGGTATCAGCTGGATTATCGATAACGCCTCGTCCCCGGTCCCGGGAGGCATGT
>JAIRJQ010000106.1 GCA_031260545.1 Methanomassiliicoccaceae archaeon
ACGTGGGCAACTATCTAGTAAGACTGCCCATCCTCTTTGAAAATCCCGGTTCCGTTCATTGATGATATGCGGACCAGCATAAAAGCGGATATGTTTAAATAAAGTATCAGATTATAAATTAATATCAGATATTTGTTGGATATTAACTAAGTGTATTAGTATAATAATATTTCTATTTTTTTCAATCATATGGGGCATCATATCTCAGTTTCACCCGACAGGCCAGACATTGTTTCCCGTCCGATGCCGGCCCCCTGGTGATGTTGACCGGGGATACATCCAACAGAACGTGAAAATGAACGTTCTAAGACCGCGGATCTGACAAAATATAATAAGTTGTTTGTTAATTGTTAATAAATGATTGACCTATGACGATCGTCCGGCAGAAAATGATATTGATGACGGCGGTCTGCGATGATCATAATGATGACAGCGATATCGGATGTGCTGAAAAGAGGTCACGATCTTGCGGGCAGGACGATCATTCCGTCCTGTACCTCAGGATCGCGGCTATCCCTCCGAGCGCCGCAAGCTGACGTCCGGCATCGTGCTGTTCTGATACGATAATTACATTACCTTTCTGTTCCTCGACGCTCCTCACCATGGCGTCATGGTCCTTCACCCTTATCATAGAGTCCAATATCAGCAGCGTGCTTACCGAGCCTGACGCGGCCGCGTTCTCCGTATGCTTCGGCCCGTACGTCGCGAGTCCGTCCTTTCCTATCTCTTCCATTAATTTTTCAACGGCTTCCATTTCAACGGCGACCCGCGACTCCCTGAGTATGTCCGCGCCCATCCCTTTCTTCAGCAATTCGTTGACGCCCGGCATGCCCGACTGACCTGTCTGATGTATGTGCGCTTTTGAAAATAATTCAGATCTTGTTCTTTTCCCCGATTCCGCAAGCAGCTCCTTCTCGAATCCCGGGCCGAGTATCACAAGGGGCATACCCTCTTCCATGACGGACATCAATTTTGATATTATCTCATCGTGATACGATGATGCGGTATTCTTCTCCTGATATTGTTTTCCTGAGCGCATCGACCTTATAGACGCTATTTCTTTAAGACCGAATTGTCTGAGGACCGCGATCGTTGCATCGTCCTGGTCCAGTGACACGAATACCACCATCGGTTTCTTGGATTCGAAGACCGCTTTCCTCAGACGTTCGATCTGCGTGTCCCGCCATTTCTCTTTCGTTATTGTAAGTATCTCGCCCACTTCGAACATCAACGTATGATATTGTCCGATATCCTGCGGGCCGTCCGTTATTGTTCCGAGTATCCTTAACCTCAGTTCTGAATCTGAGAATTCTATCTTTTCTGCGCGTACGCTTAACGTCATTCTCTTTTTTTCGGCGCGTTCCGCCCTTAGTTTATCGGCTACTTTCTCATCGCGCCTTGTTGTCGATCCCGTGATGATATCGTTTATCTCAAGCACGTTGAACAGGTGCCAAATATCATCCTCCGTTTCGATCTGTACTTTCATGCTCCCGCTCACGGGGTCCTGGTTCAGCAGACGCATACCATGTGAACATCGTTGTTGTGTTTCTTTGTTTCGTTCATCAAAAGCTGTTTTGTCCCCGTATAGACAACTCGGAGTTCGCGGTGTCATACTTCAGGGAAAGCCATTATATATCCTTCCCAGGTATTGTAGAAACCCGATGGTACGCTGTTTCCTTGTGCTTGAAGACGGGACTGTGCTTGAGGGTGTGTCCTTCGGACACGAAGGTGCTGTTCTCGGAGAGTTGGTTTTTACAACATCCATGTCGGGCTATCAAGAGAGCATTACTGATCCTGCATATAAAGATCAGATACTTGTCTCTGCATTCCCGCTGGTCGGCAGTTACGGGGTGAGCGAACGTTTCGAGTGCTCCGATATCGTACATATAAAAGGAATGGTGGTCCGCGAATATTGCAACGAACCGTCGGACATGTATGGCGGACGAACATTAGATGATTATCTGAAGGCGCACAAAGTTCCCGGGATATCCGGTATCGATACCAGAGACGTAGTAATGGCCGTACGCAGCAACGGATCGATGAACGCCGCACTGGTCTTTGACGATAAGGAGATACCCGGCGTTAAGAAAAGATTGAAAGAGAAGATCGCATCAAAGGATCTTGTCACTCTCGTATCGCCCAAGAAGATCAGAAAGATAGACAATAAAAAGAAGGTCACTGTCGGTCTCATAGACTGCGGCGCGTGCCGCAGCCTGATCACAGATCTTTCCGATATCTACAACATAGTTATATTTCCGCATGACACCAAGGCGAAGGACATCCTTGATTCGAATGTAAAAGCGGTCGTGATATCCAACGGCCCAGGAGATCCGTCGCATCCTGAGATAATGAGGACTGCGGTGAACACCGTCAAAGAGTTACGGTCCAAGGTCCCGATCGCAGGCATCTCGTTCGGCGCGCAGGTCATCGCGGCCGCATTCGGCTGCAAGATCGTAAAACTAAAGTTCGGACACCATGGGTCCAGCCAGCCTGTGAAACATGAGAAGCGCGCTTACATCACATATCAGAATCATATGTTCACGATAGACCCCGGAACGATAAGCGGAAC
>JAIRJQ010000118.1 GCA_031260545.1 Methanomassiliicoccaceae archaeon
TGAATCACGATGTGGTAGATTCATTAACGAGCGCGGGCGTGAAGGCAAAGGGAATGCCCGGTTATGAGGGAAGCATGATCATCTGTGTAAAAAAAGCACCGCTTAAAGTGAAGGACGGCGACAAGACGATAATGGTGGACCTCGGACTGGTGGGAGAGGTGGACACCGTAAAGACAGAATACCTCAAGGACATGCTGTCGAAGGGCGTCACTCCCGTCATCTATCCGATATCCGCGAATGCCGACGGCATCAAGATGAACGTCAACGCGGACACCATCGCATCCGGGATAGCAGCGGCCGCAGGGTGTAAGGAAATGATATTCATTACAGATGTGCCAGGCATACTCCGTGATGTAAAAGATACGGCATCTAAGATAGATCAGGTCTCTCTTGCGGAAATAGACGATCTGATCGCTTCCGGAATAATATCCGGGGGCATGATACCGAAGGTGGAGGCATGCCGCAAGGCGATATTAGCAGGCGTAAGCGCAGTGCGCATGGTGAACGGCAAAGATAAAAAATCTATTGTTTCGGATGTGATGAGCGGTAAACCTCACGGGACGTTAATAACACGGTGATCACATGAACGTCAAAGACAAAACATCAGAATTTCTGTTTCAGAACTACGGACGCAATGACGTCTGTTTCACACACGGGAAAGGGGCGTACATGTTCGATGAGAAAGGCAACCGCTATCTGGACCTGGTTGCCGGTATAGCGGTGAATTCGATCGGTTACGCACATCCGAAATGGGTTAACGCTGTCACAGAACAAGCGGGCCGCATAGCTCACGTCTCGAACCTGTATCACATCAAGGAACAAGCGGACCTCGCAGAAAAAATAGCATCCGTGACACCGAAAGGCATGACGAGATCGTTATTCGTCAACAGCGGCGCCGAGGCGAACGAAGGTGCATTGAAACTTGCCGTCCGGCATACCAAGCGCACCAAAGTACTGTCAACGTTCAACTCATTCCATGGGCGCACGGCGGCGTCATTGGGTGCGACCGGTCAAACGAAATATCAGGAGTCATTCGAACCTCTGATAGGCAATTGTTTCGACTACTTCGATTTCGGGGATGCGGAGTCATTCAAATCAAAGATCACAAAGGATACGGCCGCTGTCATCATAGAGCCGATACAGGCCGAAGGCGGCGTTCGGACGGCATCCAAGGAGTTCTTCAGAACTATACGCGACGTGTGCACCGATAACGGGACGCTGATGATAGTTGACGAGGTACAGACAGGAATGGGGCGCACGGGCGAATGGTTCGGTATGCAGAATTATAATGTCATACCGGATATTATGACCTTAGCGAAAGCATTGGGCGGCGGAGTACCGATAGGTGCGGTCGTCACAACATCCGAGATATCGTCAGCATTCACACCCGGATCCCACGGAACAACGTTCGGCGGCAATCCGTTGGTATGCGCGGCGGCATGCGCAGTGATAGATATAATAAAAGATGAAAAATTGGTCCAAAATGCAAAAACACTCGGGAAGAAGTGGATGTCCGACCTGAAGAAGATAAAAAGCAATGATATCACGGAAGTTCGCGGCCTCGGATTGATCATAGGGATAGAGATGAAGGAGCACGCGAAGGATGTTCAGAACGATGCGTTAAAGAACGGCGTACTTGTGAACGTATGCCATCTGAACACGGTCCGCCTGATACCTCCGTTGATCATAAACGAGGCAGAGGCGGATCGTTTCACACAACTCCTGAGCGCGTTCCTGTCGAAATACAACTAAGTACATTTGATATACAAAAGCAATACTTTTTGTCTGTAATAGGACATAAATAGTGGTAACTCTTTTTGGTTAACATGGCAAAAAGTTCTTCAAAGGAGAGTCTCGCCGAGAGGACCCGTTCGTACATCGATGCGCATCCAAGCATAAAGGATTGCGTTTCAAAGGGGCTCGTAAGCTATTCATCACTGGCAAGGCTGATAATGAAGGACCTGAACATCGAGAACGAAGAGGCATTGATGATCGCCTGCCGCCGCTATGCCGACAAGCTGTCCGTCACATCAGACCATGAAAAGGACATTCTGAAGATACTCAGGGACAGCCGCCTTGAAATGAGGACGAAGATATGCATCGTAACGGCAAAAAATGATTGGACAGTGCTTCACAAAATGGACAATCTGTTCAAGGACCTGTGGAACGAGAATTCTATAATGCAGGTGGTCCAGAGCGCATCCGCGGTCACGATAATCGCCGACCGGCTGTTAAAGGACCGCATAATAGACACGGTCGGAAGGTTCAATGTTATAAAGATAAGAGAGAACCTCGTAGAGATCGCGGTAAAGAGTCCGGAGAAGATCGTTGACACGAGCGGTGTCATCGCGTATCTGATCACAAACCTTTCAGACGGCGGGATAAATATCGAGGAGACCGTAAGCTGTCACACGGACACGATATTCATTGTAAAAGAGTCGGATATGATAGATGCGTATTCCATACTGACAAGATGCATCCAAAGCGCCGAGACAACGATAAAGAAATAAGATGGAGCCACTGGGGAGATTCGAACTCCCGGCCTGCTGATTACAAGTCAGCCGCTCAACCGGGCTGAGCTACAGTGGCGTTGCCACCGTGTATGACCGTCCCGTTTTTATTACTTTCCCTTATCGAACAGGAAAGGAAATGTCTCCTGTATTATAAGTGCCCGACCATAAGTTTTATTTAATATAGCTTATTAACGCTGTCAGTTAACATTCAATGTTATTACGGTGATAGATAATGGCAGCAACCAAAAAAGGGTCGGTCGGCAAGGGAGACCTTGTTTACATTGATTATGACGCATACCTTGCGGATAACGACAAAATGTTCGACACAACGATGGCCGAATCCGCTAAAACAGCAGGATTCTTTGACGAGAAATTCGATTACGAGCCGATGCCCGTTCTTCTGGGATCAGGGAAATTGTTCGAAGCGCTCGAGAACGCGATCGAAGGCGCAGAGGTAGGAAAGGAAACGGAAGTAAAGATCGCATCCGCGGATGCCGCCGGCGCAAGGGATCCGAAACTTGTTGAGACGTACCAGATAAAAGAGTTCTACAAACAGGACATAACCCCCTATCCCGGTGTTGAGGTACAGTTAGGCAACAGAAGAGGCACCGTTATGTACGTAGGTGCGGGACGCGTGAAAGTGGACTTCAACAACCCGCTCGCAGGTAAGGACCTGATATACAAATTCACGGTAAGAGATGTTGTCACCGATAACGTTGAAAAAGCGAAAGCGGTGGTAAAGATAATCGTCGGAACATCCGATGGTTTCGAATTTACGATAACCGATGAGAAAGTGATAGTCACTCTTCCAGAACTGACGAAATTCGATCAGTCATGGCCGGTCGCAAGGTTCAGTGTTGTTTCAGACCTGAGAAAGGTCGCAAACGTTGATACTGTGGAATTCATCGAAGTCTGGTCACTTGCAGAGAAGAAGAAGCCGAAGGAAGAGGACGCCGACGAAGCGAAGCCTGCAAAGAAGAAACCGAAGGCGGAAGCAGAGCCTGAGACAGAAAACGAGGAGCCGAAGGAAGCACCCAAGAAGAGAGCTCCCGCAAAGAAGAAGTCCGAATAAGCAAAACCATTTCAATCAAAACCATTTATCCGATTTCTACGGACGGGTGGCCTAGTCTGGATATGGCAGCAGCCTCCTAAGCTGCAGGCCGGGGGTTCGAATCCCTCCCCGTTCGCCACTATTATGTCGACATTTGTCGTTTTGCGGCGAATATTGAAATATATAACAACTGATAACAAAAGGAGTTAAGCACAGTATGAAGCGCATATTTGTTTTTCAGGAAGGAAATTCGCAGAAATTTTGGAGTATTGAAATTAAGGGGGCAAGTCTTGATATTGCTTATGGCAGACTGGGTACAGCTGGACAAGTTTCTTCTAAACTGTTTGATTCCGATGAAAAGTGCAAAAAGGAAGCCGATAAACTGATTAAAGAAAAAACAGGCAAGGGTTATAAGGAATTATCTGATGACACAGCGATGCCGACCGTTGACACTAAAATGGTACAGGCGGCAAAAGAGAAACAGTCTGCTGATGCCGAGAAATTTAAGGAACAGTTTTGGACAATTATTGATAATGCAAAGGAGTCTGCCAGAGGCTGGGAGGGCATGTGCGATCCGTTGCAAGAGGCACTAATGCAACTCGATGCTAAAGATATTTTGCGCTGGGGGCAGGTTTTTAACTTTTATCATGAACTCTCATATAAGAACAAGTTGTGGGCGGCGGCATATATAATTAACGGCGGCTGTTCGGATGACGGCTTTGATTATTTCCGCGCTTGGCTTATCGCTCAGGGAAAAGAAGTTTTTCTAAAAGCTCTTCTCTCTCCCGAGTCGCTTGCCGAACTAAATGTTAGCGAAGGCGATGTGGAATTTGAAGACATTATGTCTATAGCTTCAACCGCCTTTGAAGAAATCGACGCTGAACGTGATTATTACGAAATGTTGGACAAGTGTTCTTTGACAATGGAAGAAAAAAGAGTTATTAAATCTGAAATTATCTATGACAGCAATATTGATGTTGAGTGGGACGAAGACGAGGATATGCTATCTAAATTATTGCCGAAACTTTCCAAAAAATTTGAATAACTTTGACTAATCGTAACATAGTTAAGTTAAAAACAGCATTTGTCGAAGTCTTTGACCAATACGTAGATAACGCCAACTCTTTATAGCCAGCATATAAACTTCAAAATCTTAAATTTTCAGACAGCCTTAGCAACAATACCTACTTTTGCCAGACGATCAACCAATGATCGATCTCCACTTAAAACCGAAATGGATTTCGAGCATCAGTTTCTGTCTCATTACTGAAAAGATGGCAGAAACAATTAAACCTTACATGAATAATACATTATCATGTCCTCAGTGGCTAAGAACAGACACTCCGTAGAGGAGTTGATATCCATGGTTTCACCCTTAGCGAAACGCTACGGTGTCGGAAAGGTGTATCTTTTCGGTTCTGTCGCAAGAGGCGATTCCGATTAGAACAGTGATTATGATTTCTGCATTGAGATGGGTAAAATAAGGGATCTTTTCGTTCTGTCGGAATTTTTCCAGGACCTTCGGGACGCCATCGGATCGGAGATCGATCTCGTGGATACTAAATCTATCAGTACGGAGATGCTCAATGTCATAAGATCCGAAGGAGTGGTCGTCTATGAAGGATGAGACATTTCTGTTGAAGAAGATCATCGATTATTGTGATGACATAGATGACACCATAACTTTCTTCGGAAACGATGAGGAAACATTCCACTCAACTGTTATCTTCCAGAGGAGCTGCGCTTTCAACCTTCTTCAAATCGGCGAGATCGTAAAATCTCTGTCACCGGACATTAAGAAAAGATATGAGAACGTAAACTGGAGGGGCATATCAGGGTTCAGGGATATAATTGCACATAATTACGGCAATGTTCAGCAGGATGCTCTGTGGGTAACGATAACAGAGAAGATCCCGGAACTCAGAAAGGTATGCGAAGAGATCATTTCAGAAAGATCAGTATGAGTCTTCGATGTTCTCGCAGTATCTGTACCGCACCGCCGTCTCATAGCGTTACCGATTCAAACATTTTATCGACGCTGTCGACAAAATGAATCGGTCGCACCGAATACTTTGAGATATGTTTCGCGATACCCTCTCGCTTGGTTTTGTTCGTCGTTCCCACGACGCTTTCCGACTGAAATTGTGACATGATCTTATGGCAAAAAAGACAGTAATTTAAGATCCCGAAAACCTGCTGTCTGGATGCAGCTCCGGAAAAACGCCTCCCCGTTCGCTCAATTTCACAGCCCGCGTGTCTAATTCCGAAGTTCAATTTGTTCAATCCTGGCATAATTGATCTTTCTGACCATAAGGATTTTAATCCTCCGTCGTTTTCTGAAACAAGGGAATAAAATGATAAACGGAACATTCATACCAGACGAATATGACGTGCTGATAG
>JAIRJQ010000035.1 GCA_031260545.1 Methanomassiliicoccaceae archaeon
CAAAGAACACCCTGTTGGAACGTTTGTACTGCAACGGCAACAATCTCGTCTCATTAGATCTGTCCAAGAACTCCGCGCTTACCGAACTGGAGTGCATAAATAACGCTCTTACGTCGCTAGACGTGACCGGCTGCCCTCTTGAGCGTCTGTACTGTAACAATAATTTCATGTCCGATGATAAAAAAGTGGCAGGTTTCAAGGGAACGTGGAATGATGAGGACGGCAAATTCAAATTTGACACGCAGTACAAAGGCACACCGCTTAAATTCCTGTCAGATGAGGATTTCATGGTAGTGGAGACCGACGGCAATATAAAGAGCATAGATGTCTCAACCGGTGTGACGGGAGGGAACGGGCCGTATTCGTACTCTATGTATAATCAAAACGGGACTCCCGAAGGGATCAGTATAGACTCGGATACAGGTGTGATATCCGGTAAATTGGAAAAAGGAGAGCAAGGAGTGATGACCATCGACGTCAGCGCGCTCGATGATGACGGTCTGAGCATAAGCAAGAGCATAAGGATCGCCTACAGCTTACCCGGAGAGCCCGGCAAAAAAAATGACGACAACGGGGACGGAGGGGATAACACCCTGCTGTACGTTGCGATCGCAGCGATAGCCGCTGTTGCGATAGTTGCCGTTGTGTACGTTCTCTTAAAAAAACGGAAAGCTAAACAATAAAAAGAGAGGGCAACCCCTCTCGCCTTTATTTTTTAACAATAGCTCAGATCTCATACGGTCACAGTAACGGATCGCGCGGAACAGCTTCGTCAAGAATGATTATATTGTAAAATCATGTTACTCTGAAAGAGGATAAAAAATGGTATCATACGGAATGGCGCTGGACCTCGGAACAAGCGGCTTCAGGTCCCATCTGATAGATCTCGATAAAGAAGGAAAGATATTGTCCACCGCAGTGACGGTAAGGCATCCCCTGCCGGGTGCGAACATAATGGACCACCTTCACTTCTGGATGACGTCCGGTTCTGTGGTCGGCCATAAGATAATAATGAAGACGGTCGACGATCTGATAAAACTTCACGGTTCTGAAAATGTCAGGAACATAAAAAAAATAGCTATCTGCGGAAACCCTATACAATTGTCACTGTTCGAGAACATCTAGGTCCGCGACCTTGCATTCGCAGGCGAGAATCGATTAAAGACACTCGGCGTCGTAAGGCCGAGCAGGAAAGCGCATACCAGAAAAGCAGGGGACATAGAGATGTTATCCGTCGATCCGGAAACGGAGATACTGATACCTCCGGCGATAAGGCACGAGAGAGGTGCGGATGCGTTAGCAATGATAATGCGCTCCGGCATGCTCAATAAAAAGGAGATATGCATGGTCACCGATTACGGGACGAACGCGGAGATGGGATTGTACTATGACGGTGAATTATACTCGGGAAGCGCCGCCGCCGGACCGGCAATGGAAGGTCAATCGATAAAGTATGGTGTACTTGCAGCTCCGGGTGCAATATCTGACGTAAACATGGCAGATGACGGTCTATGGGAAAATCTTGTCCTGAACGATAAGCTCATACCTCTCGTTGCCGCAAAGGTGGATCCCGTTACCGGTAAGGAGATACGATTATTGGACTACAAAGCAAAGGGGATAACAGGAACGGGCGTGGTATCATCGATGGCGATGGGCCTGAGATCAGGGATCATCAAATTACCGGATATCGACACTCCGGACAAAAGGATACACCTGATGGATGGCGTATGGTTCTCCGAAAAGGATGCGCAGGAAGCGGGAAAGGCAATGGGCGCGATACGCGCAGGCCACAGGACGCTGGTGCAGGAGGTCGGCATCGATGACGATGACGTTAAGGTGATGTACATGGCCGGCGCCTCCGGGACGTACGTCGATCCGATAAAGGCGCAGATATGCGGCATGATCCCGAGACGTTTGGACGAAGTCTACCAATTAGGGAACACGTCACTGATGATGGCGCATGATCTTCTCAAAGATGATAAGACATTGGACAGGATGCAGGACGTCGCGAACTCAATATCGTCGAACCACATAATGTTCGCCGGCAACAAGACATTCGAGGACATGTACATTTTGGAACTTGCGTACTGGACGGAAGGCATGTCAATGGAGATGTACAATGATATGATCCAGATGCACGGGATCGCCATGCTGCCGGAGATAAAAGTGCCGTCAAAGGTCGTAAGGGTAGTGAAGAGCGACATCCCTGAGATAGGAAGAGGATTCTACTCGCTTGAAGAAGTGGGAATGAAGATGTACGGAAATTTCAAGGGATGCACCGGATGTAAAAAATGCGAGAAGGGATGTCCCGAGAAAGCGCTGACGGTAAGCAAGGACAAAGGCATCTCAATAAGGTCGGACCTTTGTCTAGGGACCGCATGCAAGGCATGCGAGATGAACTGTCCAGAAAAAGTGTTCAAATTCGTATCACTCGAGGTACGCATCTGACCTTTTTATTTTCCGAAAGGCCGGCATTTTATTGCCGGATCCCCATCGGTCAATGAAATATTCAAGCAGGGTCATCGGACGGTCTAGCAATTCATAATGGAAAACAGCGGCACGATACAAAAACTATATCAAATCCTAACAGCGTTACATAATTCATGACATCAATTGCCAAAGAGAACGAAGAAGCGTCAAAGGCGTTCAAAGAGATACTAGGGTTAAGATCTGAGCCGGTGGCCGTGAAATTGGTGAGGGAGAACGAAGAATTCCCTTCAGGTTATCCGATACCCGAAAAGCAGCTGAGCTACTGTCAATCCGTCATGCAGGCGCGTCACGGTTCAAAGTTCATGATGCCGCTGGATTCGCACATGTGCAACGTGGGAGCATCATTCATAGGTATGATGCCCGTTCCGGCCAAGGTCGCAACGGGAGAGTTCCATTTCACTCAGGGATTGCACAACAGCGTTGAAGCGGTGAAGCAGATGATAGACGAGGCTGCAATAATCGAGTTCAAAACGAAAGGAACGGTCGTGTGCCCATTGAAGGATGCGAACTTTGAACCCGATGTCGTCGTCTTCGTCGACATACCGGAGCGCATCTACTGGTTCGAGCCGCTGTATTCGGCGGAAAAAGGAGGACGCGTGACATATACGACGGCACCGTTCCAGGCCGCCTGCGTGGACGTTACCGCAACTCCGGTAAAAACAGGAAGGCCGAACATATCCGTCGGCTGTTTGGGATGCAGGAAGAAGACCGATCTTCAGCCCGATGAGCTTGTGATCGGCGTTCCCGGAAAGCTGATCCCGAACATGGTAAGAACGCTGCAGAGATACAGAACGGAAGTCATGCCGAAGGCGAACAGAACAGGGTGACCCGCACCCATTCCTTTTTCATCCTTTCTTTTTCTTCACCCGGCCCTCCTTTTATTTGTGGTCCATTATTTTTTGTCTTTTTATTTATTTTTTTTGCGCGCGCATGATATCTAATATTGCTCGTTTTAACCTGATCCGCGCGCGTCAGACGTTGCGTCAGACATATGACCATGTTTTTTTCGCTGTCAGGTCAAAAAACATGTTTTTTCATCTATTTACAGATCGATCCGGCACATCCGGATCATAATAAAAAGTTCAAAATTGCATAGTATATCATATGTAACTTGGTTTAAAATAGCTACGTTTTGGTTAAATACAGCATATGTATTCTAATAGAAGGGGAAAAAACCCCGATGAGCTAAGGGATGCACATCTGGAGTATAATGCAGCTTCTATACACGGAACGTTAGCATTAGTAAAAGAAAGTATAATATAGGAAGGGATGGACAACATGAGTCTTAAGACAACACTGAGCAGGATAAGCCCGAAAGGGATGGATCCAAAGATCTTGGTTGTCATCGTAGCCGCGATCGCAGTTGTTGCGATAGCCACGGTGGCCTTACTGAGTTCCAACAATTCATCTGCTAATGAGTACAATGTATCATTCCCCGCTGAACAAGTGGGATATGAGATCGTTTATGATGAAGAACCGGACGCACTGAAGACCGGAGAGATTTTCACATTCACAATAACTGTTGATTACAGCTACGACCCGTCGTCGCTGGTCGTTTACAAGAACGGCGAAATATTGTTACCCGTTGATGGAATATATTCTGTGACGATAGAGTCATCGAACATTAAGATAACCGTATCCGTTTCCGGATACAGCGTCGTGTACAGCGCCAACGGCGGCTCAGGCGACGTGGCAGCATTAAAGGTACAGAGACTTGTCGGAAATCCATTCATCGTGGCATCCGCTGCGGGGCTTATAGCACCCTTCGGCATGGAGTTCAAGGAATGGAACACACATGCATACGGTCTCGTAGGCACCGCATATTTACCCGATAACGAAGTAAAGATGCCCAAGGGCGGTTTGACACTGTACGCTCAGTGGACGGCCAAATCCTACCCAGTAGTATACGACACTAACGGAGGCATAGGAGAGGTCGCCGCAATAGCCGTAGATTACGGAGCGACCTTCAAGGTGGCATCCGCCGATGACCTGCTGTTCCCCGGCTATCTGTTCAATGCATGGAACACAAAGGCTGACGGATCAGGCGACTCATATGCTGTCGGTTCCGACGTTAAGTTGATCACCGAAGGCATGACACTGTATGCACAATGGGCATACGACCCGGAGCAGTGGGTCCTCGTAACGTTCTATAAGATCGTTGATGAGGAAGACGCCATCATATACAGCGCTGATTTCCTCAAGGGATACGTATTATCAAGCGAATGGAACAAGACAAGCGTAGTGCCTGTCGAGAACTCCGACCCGCTCTTCATGGACGTATGGTACACCACAGCGGACCGTGACGTCGAGTGGGACATGTTCCAGGCGATCGGCGATAATGAATTCGAACTGTATCTCACGGTAGAGAGCCAGGTCGAGAGATACCTCGCTGACAAGTACATACCGAAGCCCGTATCGGCGGAAGTGAAAGCGGCCATCCTTACAGTTAGCGTGGCCATCGAGGGATACGAAGGCGAACTTGCGTTGTTCGGACACATGTCCGTTGTATACAACGATGAGACGGGAGAGATCACGATGACCCCGAATGGCATCTCGATGATCGAGATCGGAATAGGCTACTTTGTCTACGATGACGATCTGACCAGCGTGACATTCATACCCAAAGTGATCGCGGCCGAAGAGGAATAAAAACAATAAACAGGGAGGAGGCAACTCCTCCCCTAACCCAATTTTTAATAATATGCAGATCTTCTTTATTATTATATAATATAACATTCATTGTTTTGTTTTCAGTCATTTTATATCCATTGAACACTTTTACGAAGAGAGTGATGCAATGAGCGAAGAGATGGATTCCAAAGATGTCGATATTCTTGAGATGTTAAGAAAGGACTCAAGGAGATCAATGGGGCAGATAGGCGAATCCCTGGGAATATCAAAAGCGACGGTAAGCAGAAGGATAGCGAAACTCGAAGATGAGAATATAATAACAAATTATTCCCTCGAGATAGATTCATCCAAGCTCAACGTGGTCAGGTCTTTGCTCTCAATGCAGGTGAAAGGTTCGTCGGTGTCTCTGGTAATAGAGGACCTGAGCAAATTCAAGGAAGTCAGGCATATCTACAAAGCGTTCGGGGATCATCATTTAGTGTGCGAAGTGTATACAAAAAGTGTTGAAGATCTTTACGAGATGATACAATCCCGGATATTAAAGAACCAGAGCGTCACGCGTTTGGAAGTGGACATACTCGTTGAACGTTTGGTCATGGACGAGAACGCAGACCTGAAACTATACAGATCGATAAATCCGATGAAGTGATCCATATGCAATTGAACAGATGCCCCAAAGCGTCCGCAGACACAGGAATAAGAACGATGCTGCCTGAGGACACATTAGAACGAGTTTTACCGTTATTATCGGCGGCCGGGCTGGAACCGCTTGAGGATATAACAAAAAAGGATAACATCGGAATTCCGGTGTATTCCATAGCCAGGCCGAACACGGCCCACGGAAAGAGGAAGGTCTACAACGGCAAAGGACCCACGCCCGAACAAGCGAAAGCATCGGCGATAATGGAAGCGATGGAGAGATACAGCGCCGAATTACGTGAAAACGATGAGATAATATACGGAACGTTCGACGAAGCATCGGAGAACGGTCTCACACTGGACCCGGCGGAGATGATATTGCCGCTGCGTACAATGAACTATTACAAGAACGACGTGATCGCGTGGTGCACAGGATTCGAGTTATTGCGGGGCGAAGAGATATGGGTGCCCGCTTGTGCTGTATACCATCCATATTTTCCGGACGGAGATATGCAGCTTTTTAGGTTCCACACCAACGGCATCGCAGCGGGCAACACAATGGAAGAAGCGGTATTGCATGCGATGCTGGAGCTTATCGAAAGGGACGCATGGTCGATATGCGAATTCCGCGAGAAGGCGAACGCAGACGTTATCGTCGGCGACGGAACATTATGTTCAAAACTGATCAAACAGTTCAATGACAACGGCGTGGAGATATATCTCAAAGATCTGACGAGCGATATCGGCATTCCTACGATAGGCGCCGCAGCCGATGACGTAAGGACGAAAGATCCCGAATTGCTGACGATAGGCGTCGGAACACATCTGAATCCCGAGATAGCGGCAGTTCGTGCGCTTACAGAAGTTGCGCAATCGCGGACGACACACAAACACGGTTCGAAGATCAATGCGCAATTACAGAGAACGAGTCAGGAGATGGGCTACGACAACATCAAAAAAGTGAACCGAGTGTGGTACTCAAAATTGAGTAATACGATAGAATTATCAAAAATGAAGAGGCTTGATACACCGTATGTCCTTGATGATATCGAGGTACTATTTGATAACTTAATACGGTGCGGATTTGATAAGATCGTCGCAGTAGACCTCACAAGACCCGAAATAGGGATTCCGGCAGTGCGTATGATAATACCCGGACTTGAGGTCTCAACGATGGATCCGGAGCGCGAGGGAAAAAGACTTAACGGAGTTCACAAAAAGGCTTAACAGTGATTGATTTTTTTGGTTGGTCGTTGCATTTATATAAGTGTAATGGCGGATTGGATATAACAATCGTACACCTTTTCTGCAATTACGTACATTTTATATCTAAATAGATGTTAAGGGAGACGTGCAAGGGGAGCGGAGCGGATTCATCCGTTTCGTGTAAATTATAAGAGATGGAGGTATAAAATGCCAAAATACAAGGACGTAATAGACCTGTATGACGACCGCGGTAAACGCATCGCTAAGGATGTACCGCTGGAAGCCATCAGCCCATTACGCAACCCCGCGATCAAGAGACTCGCCTCTTTGACCAAGAGAACCGTAGCTGTCAACCTCGCCGGTATTGAGAACGCTCTCAAAACCGGTAAAATGGGTGGAGACGGATGCATTATCAGAGGTAAAGAGATCGATATCCCGCTGGTCGCCAATGCTAGCAAGATTGCAGATGCAGTCAAAGAAATGGTCCAGGTCACAGACGGTGACGGAACTGTCGTCGAATTGAAATCCGGCGGCAAGAACATGGTCGTCATTGTGCCCGAGGAGAGGTTATCCGCAGGTGTCGAGTACACGACCGGTTTCACAGCGACCTCAGCGGCCGTCGTCGAAGCGATCATTGACCAGTTCAAGATCCCGATGTACAAGGCCAACATGGTCAAGGGAGCGGTATGGGGAAGATACCCGCAGACAATGACATTCTTAGGCGCAAACGTCAGATCGATCCTCGAGGTTCCGCAGAACAACGAGGGTGCAGGTTTCGCACTCAGGAACATCATGTCCAACCACGTCGTAGCACTTGTGAACAGGAACGCCATGCAAGGTGTCGCCCTTTCAGCGCTCTTTGAGCAGCTGGGCGCATTCGAAATGGGTGACGCGAT
>JAIRJQ010000018.1 GCA_031260545.1 Methanomassiliicoccaceae archaeon
TGTTCATTATCATCATCGGATGCGTGACCGGTATGGCGAACAGAAGCACCTGGATCACCATCGGCAGCGTGTTGAAGTCAGCGAACATCGTCACGAACATCGGTATCATGGCAAGCATGCTTATCGGCAACGTAAGTGTCTGCGCGGCCTTGTAATTCTTCACGAACGCACCGAGTATCATACATATGCCCAGCGCAGACAGTATGGCCAAAAATATCACAACCGCGACGATCGTCCAATCAAAGAGAGAAAGTGTCAACCCCAGGTCGCTCAGCGACAGACCGGCTCCGCCCGACACGCTTTTGGTATAGAAGTACATCCCTGCCAAGTAAATGGCGCCGAAGATGAGGCCTCCGACCGCGGACCCGATCAATTTGCCGCCGACGACGGTCGTTCTTCTGACCGGAAGCGTCAGCAGCGTTTCCAGAGTCTTATTCTCCTTCTCATTGCCCATCGACGATATTATCATGCTTCCTATCATTGTTATGATGATCATCATGAATATCGGCATCAGAAGCGACTGCGACTGTAACGCAGAGGATATATCGGAAGGCGTGACACCTTCGTAGACCTTGCCGTTGAACACCGTACAGTTCGTTGGTGTATCCAGGGGCGCGATAACATTCCCTGCATTTTTGATATCAGAATCGCCCAAAATGGACTTGGCGGTCTCCGTGTTGATCTTAGATATGAGGTCACTGATGACGATGGTCGAAACGGCCCCGAAGACCCCTGAGCGCACCTCGCTCCAATAGATGTCGATCACACCTCCGTTGGCCCCTTTGACGCCGCTCACGAACGCATCTATATCCTTCGAATAGGTTGCGCCGAAGACCAGAGTAGTGCTCAGACCGCGCTCGTTCATTTCCACTATTATGGCGTCCCTGTCGTTCCATGCGGACGTCATCGGCACTATGCCGCCGGCATATCCTTTGTAATAATCATTTATTGCGGAACGGGCGGTCTCGAAATGATCGGTATCGTCGGCCATTATCAGACCTATCGTCGGAAGCTGTTCCGCTCTGTCCACTTCCGAACTTATCATGCCGCCCATTGTTCCGAACAGGAGGGCGACCACGACTATGGAGATAATGGAAGCAGGAGTGATCAGCTCTTTCAGCTCCTTTCTTATGAGGTTCCACAGGTGATTCATCTTTTCACCGCCGCTTTTATGAAGACCTCTTCGATAGTATCAACATTGAACTTTTCTTTTAATTCGGACGGCGTTCCTTCAAGTATCATCTTTCCGCCGTCTATCATACCTATGCGGTCACATATCTGATCAACTTCGAACATATTGTGCGATGAAAGCAATACCGTGACGCCGTTCTTCGCTATCGTCCTTACGATATCCCTCATCTCGAACGCATTCACGACATCCAATCCGGATGTGATCTCATCAAGTATCGCAAGCTTCGGACCGGGCATTATCGCTCTTGCGATCAGAAGGCGGCGCATCATCCCTTTGCTGTATGTTGACACCTTCGAATCTATCCGCTCCTTCAGCCCCGCTATCTCTATGCCGGTGGCGACAATTTTTTCCATTTCGTTGCCTGTTGCGAAGAATCCTGCCATGAACCTCAGGTATGCGCGTCCAGTGAGGTCCTTGTACGCACCGGCATCCTCCGGCAGGTAGCTTATATTTTTCCTTATCTCATCGGACTCGGTGCGCATGTTCTTTCCGCATACCCAAATGTCCCCGGACGTCATGGTCAAAAGTGTTGAGATAATTCTGAGCGTTGTTGTCTTTCCTGCGCCGTTCGGCCCTATCAGACCGAAGATCTCCCCTTCCGTAACAGAAAAAGTGACGTCATCCACAGCAAGATGATCGCCGTACTTTTTGCTCAGATTCTTAACAACAAGTGCATCCATGTTTCTCGGAAATCAAAGGCGGTCAAATGGTAAAAAGGTTTTTATCGGATGGTTGCTGGAAAGCCAAACATCCGCATCAATGACCGTGGTCTCCGAGCAGGAACAGCGAGAGCAGCGCTATTATCGCTATCCCTGCGACAACGAGCACGAACGATCTTATGCTGTCCCGGCGGTCATGGAACGCTTCGGGAAGCAGCGCGTATATTCCGACGTACATGAACGTCCCTGCTGCGATGGCCAACGGAACGGATATGCTCATGCCGTCGAACACATTGATGATGGGCATCGATACGAACGCGGCTATCGGCGTTATCAGGGCGAACAGTATCATGTAATAGTATACGGTCCTGTTCTCAATGCCGGTGAGCTTGAACGTGGACGATAAGGCGAACAGTTCGACGAACTTATGCAGCGATATGCCAATAAGCGCCATAAGTCCGATATCCTCTCCTGCGCTTAACGCTACGCTCAGAACAACACCGTCGACCGCGGCGTGTATGGCAAGGCCGACGAACGCGGATATGGATGTCAGCTCATGTCCGTGATCGACGCACCCTTCGCACGGACACGCGTTAAGATGCATGCGTTTCAGCAACGCATCAACGAACAGCACCACAAGGAACCCGCCGACGATCCAGGGAACGACGTCCATTCCTCTGTTCGCCTCATCGAACGCCTCGGGAAGCAGCATGAAGAATAATATCCCAAGGAATATCCCTGCCGACAGGGCGACCATCAGGTGCACCTGTCTCGGATCCATCTTACGCATGGTGGGGATGTATGCGCCGGCCAAAGACACCGCCAATATCGCTGACGCGAATATCAGCAGCACTATGTACGGACCCATATCCTCGAACATAATGTCACGTAGATAGAACAGTTATTAAACATTTAGCAAATAGTTATTAACTTATACGCCGAAACAGATGTCATCATTAATAACGTGATAAAATGACCGTGATCAGTATATCGTTACCCGAGGAAAGCATAGCGTCATTGGAAAAGATACAGAAACAGCTTGATCTTTCCGGAAGGAGCGAAGCTGTGCGGGCGGCAATAAAGATCGCAGGGTCGGAGATCGAAGATGTTGAAAAGAATGACGGCGATATCGAAGGCGTCCTCATCATCGTGCA
The DNA here is from genome assembly GCA_031260545.1 of Methanomassiliicoccaceae archaeon. GTDB lineage: Archaea > Thermoplasmatota > Thermoplasmata > Methanomassiliicoccales > Methanomethylophilaceae > Methanomicula. The sequence continues at coordinate 3,006 of JAIRJQ010000018.1, forward strand.
CAGTACGCACAACGACAGATGGATAGGAACGCTTCAGTTCAAGTACGAGAACGTAATAAAAACGCAGCTTCATTCTCATTTACAGAATCGAAAATGTCTGGAGGTCATGATACTGTCCAGTGATTCGATCACATTCGAAAATATGATGAAGGAGCTCCATAAGGCAGGGAAAGCTGATTACGTCAAATTCGTGAGAAGCCGCTGATATCATCAGCCGTCGGGGATCACATCAATACCGTATGCATGAACAGAAGCAGCACGCCGAACAGCATAAATATGATCCCGCAGGCTCTTGTGAAGCGTATGCTCCCTTCCACTCCGTATATTTTGACGGTATCCGAAGTCGAATACGGAAGGACGATGAACGTTGCCCCCATGACAAAGACCATCGCCGCCATGAAGATAAAAGCATAATTCAAAAAGATAAAGCCCGGGATCATAAGCAGGACAGGCCCAAGCGCTCCGATAAGATATGTTCTGGCATTCTTTTTCATATCCTCATGGAATTTGTCATATTTGATCTTGCATTCATGGCTGCAGAACTCTCTCCAAGAGCACTCTTTCTTGCAATATGAACATGCCATAGTGCCGGCCCCAATGTAAAATTCAGAAAGGGTTTAAAGAAGGCTCACGCGGAGCCCATTGCTTTGTTTATTGTCTCTTGCAGAGATGTGAACTTCTCGCGCAGCCCCTTTTCCTGACGGTCCAGTGCCTTTATGCGTATCTCAAGGGTCTCCAGGGTGTCGTCTATCTCCGTGATCAGGGCAGCTTTATTCTCCGCCTTGATAAGGAGCGAGCCGACATTCTTGTAAACGTCGCCGGTGGACTTGGCAAGTTCCTCTTTTGTTCTATCCATTTCCCTTTTCTGCATCTCCATCTGCATCTTCTGTGTGGAGACGCTCTGAAGCTGCTGCTGCACCTGCTGGAACTGGGTGATCTGGTTCTGCAATTGTGGACTGATGTTATTCATATCTATCACTCATTTCGTTAATATTTTCCGTTATCCGTATCCATCCAAGGTATG
>JAIRJQ010000022.1 GCA_031260545.1 Methanomassiliicoccaceae archaeon
GCAGGCTTCCGGGAATGATCAATGACACCATGCTTAAGGACATCCTGGTGAAGATAACCCCTCAGCGCAGGGAGATCACCATAGAGAGGAGATGATCATATGACAACTAACAAACCGCCTGCAATGAAAGGCAGGCTTAACAAGGCGACCAACCAGAACCGCAGGGTTCCGGCATGGGTGATGATGAGAACGAACAGGAACTTCCTGCGCCATCCCAAGAGGAGATCATGGCGCACGAGCAGACTTAAGGAGTGATCAGCATGGTTGATGAGACAGAGAGGATCATTACCATTCCGTTAAAGGCAACGAAAATGGCACCGCGTACGAAAAGAGCAAAGCGTGCGATCAAAGAGATCCGCGAGAACATCATGAGGCACATGAAAGTTGCCGAAGATAAAGTGTGGATCGATAAGAAGCTCAACGAAAAGATATGGGAACGCGGGATACAGAATCCCCCGTCAAGGATATCCGTGAAAGCGGTAAAGTTCGATGACGGACTGGTCGAAGTATCATTGGCTGAGTGATAGAATGATGAGACTCTCGCGCTACGGAGGAAATCCGAATCTCGGTGTTTATTCAGTGGCCAACGAGAGGATCGCAATAATATCGCCGGACGCCTCCCCTGAGTATGTGAACGACGTACAGGAGGCGCTCGGCGTAAAAACAATTTTAACTACGGTAGCAGGATCGTTCGTCGTCGGTTCGCTGACAGCAATGAACTCTTCCTGCGCCGTGGTATCAGGATTAGCGGAGGAGGCGGAGATAGAGGCGATATCATCCGAGATCTCCGTTCATCTTCTTTACACAAGATACAACGCCGCCGGGAACAACATTCTTGTCAATGATTTCGGTGCCGTCGTCAACCCGAATATCGACGACAGGACGATAAAAGAGCTGGAGGATGCGTTGGGCATGAAGTGTGTGAGATCGACGATCGCCGGTATGGACACCGTGGGTTCGGCATGTAAAGTTACTAATAAAGGCGCAATATGCCATCCGAATACGTCAGAAGAGGAGATGCGCCTAATCTCCGAAACGCTGAACGTCGAAGCTCGTAAAACGACACTGAATCACGGATCATTTCTTTTAGGTCCGTGCCTGATCGCCAACAGCAAAGGTGCGCTGGTCGGCGATATCACGACGCCGATAGAGATGGGAAAGCTCGAAGATGCGTTAAATCTTTTTTGACCGTATATGTTCTAACGGCTGAAAAGCCACACTTCCGTTCCGTCCGGCAGCTCATCTGCGGACAGATCTATCTCATTGCCCACGTGCTCCACATCGTAATTGAGATGATCAAGGAAATTATCCACGGGATTGATCGGAATGGATAACCCTCCGGTCCTGTAATGCATAGGTATTATAACGCGCGGTCTCACGATATCAATGAATCTTATCACATTCTTGATGTCCATCGTGTACACTTCACCCACCGGGATCATCAATATGTCCACTCCTTTCACCTTATTCAGGACCTTCTCCTCAGGTATGTTCCCGAGGTCGCCGCAGTGGCATATCGAGACGTTGTCGATGTTCATGGTATACATGATGTTCTTGCCGCGCTTACTCCCTCCGAATTCATCATGGTCGGTCGGCAATCCCGTGAACGTCACACCTTTAAAATCGAACTCCCCGGCGAAGGCGAACACATTCTTGTGCTCACCGCGGATGCTCTTGTAAGAATTATGATCGTAATGATCATGACTCATGAGAACGATGTCCGCGGTCGCGGACGGAGGTTTTATACCAAGCGATCTGCCGTCGTGAGGATCGATAACAATACTGATATCGTTGGTTATCTCAAAACATGAGTGCCCGTGCCATCTGATCTGCATCTTTTACACATACTCCGAAGGAGCATAATAATGTTTTGTCTGGATATTGTTACCATATTTGTTACCATATCAGATATCTATTTTTTCGCATAGATCGGAGGTCAACTTTTTCATATGCTCATGATCGCAGTCGGTGACAATGACAGCGGCAACGCGGAGACGGTGACGGAGGATCGGGGAGCAGCCAACGGATAATGCTCGCAGCCGAGGCGACGGTATATTTTTGCGGACCGAGAATTCAAAGGCAGTAAAGATTTAATAAACACACAATCTAACGCTCATACGATGAAAAGAACGCTTGTCCTCGTCGTGGACAGAGATGACGATTTCGGTGTGAAGGCCGCTGTGGAAACGCCGGCAATAGGTTCAAAGGCGGTGATAAAGGCCGCGAACATGCTCGGTGTCGTAGATCCGGAGGATTCTGATATAAACGCAGTATATGCGGCAATTAAAATTTACAACGAACTCAAAGAGGATAATTTTGACGCTGAAGTTGCACTGATATGCGGCGATACGAAAGTGGGCCACAGATCGGACATGAAGATAGCTGACGAACTGGACATGGTGATAGAGAAGGTCAAACCGAACCGCGCGATCCTTGTGAGCGACGGCGCAGAGGATGAGCACGTATACCCTATGATCACGTCCCGTCTGAAAGTGGATTCCGTGAAAAAAGTTTATGTGAAACAGGCGCCCGGATTGGAAGGGGCGTTCTATGTGCTCACTAAGATACTGAAAGATAACGATAAACGAAAAAGACTGCTGGCGCCGATGGGATTTGTCTTAATGGCAATAACTGCTATAATGATGGCCCCCATATATTTCGATTACAGATCGTCCGGAGGATTATCCAACATATACAATGCAACAGGCATAATCATCGTATTCGCCATAGGTCTGATAATATGTCTTTATGCTTACAGGGTCGGCGAAAGACTATGGGATTATATTTTGAGATTGATAGGCAATCTGAGGTCCGGGGACCCGACGGTCATCTTTACAATAGTGGCAGTTGCGTTATTCATCATCGGCATAGTATTGGGGGCAACGGCCGCAATGGGCCCGGTCGTGGATGACGGGCAGCGCGTGATAATATTTTTATCTAACTCGTTATGGGTGATGGCCTTCGCATACATCTGCAACGACTTCGGAAGGTTCATTGAGCGGTACATGGAACAGGGGAAGGTATCGTTAGGATTCATGGTGGGGACGCTGATGATATTCGGGGCCGCGTTCATAATACAGGCATCGATCGATGCGTTAGCGGTCGTTTTCTCATATGATATAATCGGGCAGGATATGATATTGGTAGAATACGCAATAGGTTTCGCATTCGCCGCCGCAGCCGGCCTGACACAAATATCATACAAACGTTTCCTGCTCTCCAGAAAGGAAGAGGAATCGTTGGAGCCGTTAGATGTTATATGACGAATGGGAACCCGTCTACATACAGATACTGAACGATCTGTGTATCGACAGAACGTCGGATGAGGCATCCGCAAAATTACTGAAGATGTTAACTCTGAATTCAGATATGAAAGATGAGGATGAACTTTTTTCGGTCATAGGTAAGAACGTCATTGTTGTCGGAGGCAACGTTTCTATCAACGATATTAAAACACTGATGGAATTGCGCTCATCCGGAAGGAAAGTGATATCGGCGGGTTCTGCGACGGATGTGCTCATGACGAATAATATCATTCCAGATCTTGTGGTCACAGATCTTGACGGCGACGCGGAACTGCAGAAGAAGGCGTCATTGTCCGGTTCAGTAACGATGATACATGCGCACGGCGACAATCCCGACCTTATCGCAAAGCACGCGAGTGAGTTCAACGGACCGATAATGATAACAACGCAATCAAGGCCGGACACAATATTATGCAACTTTGGCGGCTTCACAGACGGGGACCGCGCGGTATGCACCGCGAGACACTTCGGAGCGGAGAATATAATCCTCATCGGTTTCGATCTTGATGATCCGGCCGATAAGCAAGGTACGGACATGGAAATGAAAAGAAAGAAATTGCAATGGGCCAAAAAGATCATATTCGATATGAATCCCGACAGCGTCACAATAACCTCGTTATGACACACGATTTATACAAGTAGAGATATCTGTGCTCAATCTGCGTGAATAATATGGGAGTTATTGACACACTTATCGGCAACACAACGTATCTCGTGCTTCTGATATTGCTCATAGTGTACATTCCGATATACTTCCATGTAAGGTCAAGCAAAAGGATGAAGGAACGCGGTATAGTGCCGTACGGTCCCACGATCATGCTGAAGACCGCACGGGGAATACGATTTCTGGATAATCTGGCTAAATACAAAAGGTTCTGGGCCTTTTTCGGAACGGTCTCAAAAATAATGGCATTTTTCCTGATGATCATGATAATGTCCATCCTGGTCATAGACATATTTCTGTTACCTTCCATGATGGGGACGAAAGGGATCGGCATAGAGTACGCATTGGCGATACCCGGACTGAATCCCATGCTTCCCATCGTGTACGGAATAATCGGCCTGGTGGTCGCTGTGGGCATTCACGAACTTGCACACGGCATCCAATCGAGGGCCAACGATATGAAGGTCGAGTCCGTAGGTGTTTTATATGCAGTTGTTCCGATCGGTGCGTTCGTTGAGCCCAACGAGGAACAGATAAGGACGGCATCACGCAAAGCAAGGAGCACAATGTTCGCCGCCGGTATCGCTATCAACCTCACCGTGGCGATCGTATTATTTTTGGTGATGTCGTTAGGCATCATGGGTGCAATGTCATCCAACGCAGGCGACAGGGCCGCAGTGATGAATATTTCGTCATCCTCGCCGGCCTTTGATTCCGGTATCGGGCCGTCATCCCTGATCATAGAGATAGACACCGGCAGCGGTCTGAAGGCCGCATATTATTCCTTCGACGACGAGATGTTCTACAGTGACGCAGAAATGAAGAAACCGATCGAGTTCTCGTTCGGAGCTTCTTATGATAACGCATATGCGATACATTACGCGGTAAAGGAAGGGATGGTGGACGACCGTTTCCCTAAGATATACATGGGCCTTTTCATTGAAGGTATATCGAACGGATCCCCTGCGGAGAAGGCAGGCATCGAGGCCAAATCTTTCATCATTTCCATTGACGATGTCAATATCACAAGCGTCGGAAAGTTCAAAGAGGTCATGAACTCAAAGACCCCTGGTCAATCGGTCGAGATCGTGGTCGGCAATTACAAGGGCAACGACGTACCTTTGGAGAATGTACGGAAAGAGAACATAGTGCTCAGTAACAACAACGGAAAGGCGTTCTTAGGTGTGACATACACATTCTCCGGCTTCAATCTCTCCACACCGGATGCAGAGCTTGCAATAAGAAAGAATCCGTTCCACAATGTGAGCTCAGTACAAGATGCGGCAAAATCCGCATTATCATACATCGGAATGCCGTTCAGAGGATATTCGCCGATACATTACGATACGGCATGGTGGTATCAGTCCAGCTTCATGTCATCGGATATGTCGTGGGTCGTGCTGCAAACAATATACTGGATATTCTGGCTGAATCTGGTGTTGGCGGTAACGAACGCATTGCCTGCTGTGCCGTTCGACGGAGGATATCTGTTCAGGGACGGCATAGGCAGCATCGTAGACAGAGTTCGTAAGAATGATCCGGAAGAAAAGAGGGAACAGACAACGAATATCATAACGAACGTAACATCATATGCTGTTCTGTTCATTCTGATACTGGTGATGGTCGTCGTAATAATATGACGTCATATTTTTACTGATACGCTGATACCGGGGCATGAAAGTAACAATATTCAACGGCAGTCCCCGGAAGAACGGCAATACGGCGGCAATGACGTCATCTCTGAAAGAGAAGATCATAACGAACGGCGGAGCCGTGAAAGAACATTTCCTTTATCACATGAACATCAAAGGCTGCATGAACTGTGATGTCTGTCATTCATCTGCCGGTCTCAAAGAATGTGCGATCAAGGATGACGCGATACCGCTTCTCAAAGAATTCGTATCTTCTGATATCATCATACTGGCGACCCCGATCTACATGTGGCACATGACCGCTTCGATGAATGCGTTCATTGAACGGCTGCATTCATTATGCAGGCACGAAGAACCTGCTGTGAATAAAATGGACGGAAAAAGAATAGCAATAGCAATGACAATGGGCGACGACGAATATGTTGCCGGAGATGTCGTCAACTCATTACTTTTCTTCTGCGAATATTTCAAGCTGAGATATGCGGGAGCATTCGCAGTCCCGTTCTGCGACAAGGAGCAGATAATGCGTCCGTTATATCAGGAAAAAATGCAGGATTTTGTGGAAAAAATAATGAAAAAGTGATAAAAGGAACAAGATGTTCGTTTCTCTCATCAACTATCTTTTTTATTACGATAGCGATGCGCAGGTATGAAAATAGCAATATTCAACGGAAGTTCCATCAAGAACGACGCCGTTTCGAAACTGACATCATCGATCTCGGAAAAGCTGAGGGCCGACGGTTCGGATGTGAAAGAGTATTTTCTTTACCAGATGAATATCAAAGGCTGTATAGACTGCGGTCCGAGACGGCCCGACGATGAGCTGAAGGAACTCATCGACGAGTTCACATCGAACGATATGACAATATTTGCAACGCCCGTCTACAGATGGAATATCTCCGGCGCATTGGGCACATTTCTGGAAGAGCTGAGCGCATATTGCAGATTCGATGATAAAATGGCCAAAGCAACGGAAAACCGAAAACTATCGCTCGTGATGGCAATAGACAGCGAGGAGAACGTTGCGGATGATGCTGCTGCGTCGATACAAAATTCATGCAGCCGTCTTAAAATAAAATATGCAGGCTCATTCGTATTACCGTTCAATGACAGAAGCAGGATATCAGATCCGGAATATCAGGGAAAGATATCAGAATTTGTTAAAAAGATAATGAGTTAAAGAGAGAAAGAACGAAGTTCCTGTACGATCGATAAAGTATTTCTTTTATAGCGATGCCATATACCCGGGCATGAAGGTCACAATATTCAACGGAAGTGCGTCAAAGGGAGATGCCACGCATAAAATGACATCATCCGTGGCAGAGATGCTGAAGGCCGGCGGCTCGGATGTCACGGAGCATTTTATTTGTTTTACCACTTTTAAAGGCATGGGGTGCTGCAACAGCCTGCCTGACGAAGTATTGATGAAAATGATCGACGACATCGAATCCAGTGATATCTCTATACTTGCAACGCCCGTCTACAGATGGAACATATCCGGTGTGCTGTGTGCGTTCATTGAAGCGCTATTGTCATTCTGTAAGTTCAATGACGACATAGCGGAAAGAATGAAAGGAAAAAAGGTGGCGCTCGCAATGGCGGAGGACTGCGAGAACAATATCGTAAAGGATGCGATAAGGATGGTGCACAGAATGTGTGATTACATGAAGCTAGAGTGCACAGAGGTATTCACGATACCGTTCGCAGACAAAGAGAAGATAATGGACCCCGCGTGTCAGGACAGCATATCAGAATTCGTTAAAAAAATAATAAAATGAGAGTAAGTGGTTTAAGGGAACGTATCAGTTCAGTACGTTCTCCTTTTCGAGTTCCGTAAGGATGCGTTTCCTGAGAGCGGTGAACTCCGGCGATGCGCGGTCCCTCGGTCTCGGCCACGGTACCGTTATTATTTCCTTTATCGTAGCGGGGCGTTTCGTTAATATCACGATACGGTCCGAAAGGAAAACGGCCTCGTCCACCGAATGTGTAACGAAGACGATCGTCTGATCCGTTTTATCGAGTATTCTTATAAGACCGGCCTGCATGATGTTCCTCGTCTGAGCATCCAGCGCACCGAACGGTTCGTCCATCAAGACCACCTTCGGATTGTTCACCATCGCCCTGGCGAGACCGACACGCTGTTTCATTCCGCCGGAGAGTTCGTGCACCCTCGCGTCAGCGAAATTCTCCAATCCCATGAGGTTCAGATATTTGTCCACTCTGGCGATCCTTTCCTCCTTAGGAACACCGGTCACCTCCATTCCGAACTCAATGTTCTTCCGGACGGAACGCCACGGGAATAACGCAAAGTCTTGGAACACCATTCCTCTGTCCGACCCGGGTTCGATGACCTTTACATTATCAACGAGCACCTCGCCGGATGTCGGTTCCACAAGTCCGGCGATCATTCTCAGGACGGTCGTTTTACCGCATCCGGAAGGCCCTAGGATGGAGACAAGCTCATTCTTCTTTATGCTGAGGGAAATGTCATCAATGGCAACGGTCTCCTTATTGTCCTTTTTGAACACTTTCCTTATATTATTCAGCTCAATGTACTCGCTCATTCCATCCCCGTCCTTTTTGCTATAACTCTGTACGCATAGTCAACGATGCCTGTCGTCAATAATCCCAGGATAGAGATTATTATGAGTCCCACGAACACGCTTGGCCAGTTGCTCATCACAGACTGTAAACTTACGAAGTATCCAAGACCTCCGCCAAGCGGCGCGATCATTTCTGCGGCAACTATACACATCCATCCTATTCCGAAACCTATGCGCATTCCGTTCATTATGAACGGCGTTGTACACGGCAGCATAACTTTATAGAATATCTGGCCGTTGGTTGCGCCAAGCGTTTTTGATGCGTCTATGAGATTTGATTCTATCTTCTTCACACCGAATATGGTGTTATACAGAAGCGGGAAGAATATTCCCACGAATACCACCAGTATGGGCCCTATGGTAAGCGTTGTCGCAAATATCAGCACAGGGGCCCATGCTATCGGCGCTATGGGTTTAAGGACCTCTATCATAGGCTTTGTGAATTCGTCAAGGAATCTCGAATAACCGATGAGAAGCCCCAACGGTACCGCAACGACGAATGCAAGTGCAAATCCTCCGAGGAATCTCTTCAGACTTGCGGCCATATGGTCCCACATACTGAGGCCTGTCTGCAGATCCCCTTCTTCGAACAATCTCAGAAGAGCGGCCCAGACAAGATCGGGTGTCGGTATAGCAGGTGTGTTGATGATTATCGCGGCGATCCACCAGATGTAGATCAGCGTGATCAACGATACCGCCGTGATCAGAAGCATCCTTCCGAACCGGTGTAACTTGTTTTCAGTGTCATATATGAATTTCATTTGATCACCTGAAGTTCGCTGTGCCCGAGACCGCGGGCGGAAGCCCCAGTATCCCTATATCTATGATGCCGAACTGGAATGCCTGCATCACTGCCGGGCCGTTCGCATACATTATCGTCGTGATATCAAGGCCGTAATTACTGAACATGTTGAGTTTCATTCCCACTACAAATCCGATCTGATGGATATCTCCTGCAAGATGTCCTACTTTTATCTTGATCCTCTTGGAAATATCGAATGTAGGTTTATCATTGAGCACCTTGTCCAGATAGGTATGATTGATGAACTGATTCGCGAATGCCGCCGGATCATTCACACGTTTAGTGATGATATTAAGCGATTCGAATGTTTTTATCAGTTTCTCAGTATATTTCTCAAGTGTTTCCGCTCCGGAACTGTCCACAAGATTGTACATATACGTCATATTGGAGAACGCCGCCGATAAAATACCGAGATCGGTTATGTTCGTGAACTCGCTGGTCATTTTCAGCAGGTTGATGTAATCTCCGCTTGACAGATCGGACAATGCCTTATTGACCCAATCCAGTGATTCTGTGTACGCAGTTAAGAATCTCAATACGGCGCCTTCATTGTTCTTCAGGAAAGATGCCTTCGCGGCCACCATGCAGCACGGATGGTTCTTTTCCATCTCTTCAGATGTTATCGCTGTTTCGAAAGAAGGATATGTTAACACTATCTCGGAAAAGAACGGTTCCCACGGGAATCCTCCTTCTATACGGTCGTCCAGCTTCAATGTGTTCAGCATATTCATCGGTGCCACCGCTATCCAGTAGACCGTATCCGGGGAAAGACTGCCGCTCGTATACATCACGAATTTCAGTCCGAGGTCCTCAGTAACGAATTTGTTCAGCATATTATGCTGAATGGAACTCGCTCCCGGCGTCATGAAAAGCTTACCACCCCATGCATTTATTTCTTCCTGCGTACCGGGCGTTATGCTTAGTTTACCCTTAGCAAAAATGCCGGACCCGTTGATGTTGGCCTTAGCGATGATATTGATATCAAGTTCGCCTTCATCGGATGACGAGTTGGACATCACGATGAATCCGGTCCCTAATGTAAAGAACACCAGCAGACCTACCACGATAATTACAGTCGCATTCTTGTTCATACTATCGGAGATTCTACTTTTTTCTTCAGATATAAAGGTTCGTTATTTATCCTTCGTAGGGATACATTATATTTTGAGGATAATTTAACGGTCATTATCCTCATAGGGACATATACGGAGTATATGTCATTAAAAACGTTGTTTTTTTTGGAATATCGATGAAAATATGAAAAATGTAAAAAGTTTTAAAGGCGGGATCAAAAGTTCTGACCCTTTATCCTGTCCTGCAGTTCTCCCGTCTTCCCTTTGTTCCATCCGGAGATCTTCGAAAAGAATCCTGTGACCCTCGTGATGCCTTCGGTGTGGTCGGAGCCGCATGACCTGCACGCTTTGGAAAGGCCCCTTGCAACCTTTCCGCAGTCGAGGCATGCCGTAAATTCGGGGCTGAACGCGATCTGCACGTTCTGCGTGTTCCTGAATGTCTTTTCAACAAATGCGGCAATGCTCTCAGGCGCCGGTTTTGTTTCTCCCAGCCATATGTGCGT
>JAIRJQ010000051.1 GCA_031260545.1 Methanomassiliicoccaceae archaeon
TTCACGAACAGTTCTGTATGGTCCTACAGGATACCTGGTTGTTCGAAGGGACCATAAAAGAGAACATCATCTATTCGAAACCGAATGTCCTGGATGAAGAGGTCATTGACGCGTGCAAGATGGTCGGGCTGCACCACTTCATACAAACGTTACCTGATGGTTATGAGACGGTGCTCAATGACAAGGCAAGCCTCTCCGAAGGGCAGAAACAGCTGCTGACGATAGCCCGTGCGATAATCAAGGACTCACCGTTGCTGATATTGGACGAGGCAACGAGTTCCGTCGATACAAGGACGGAACGCATGGTGCAGGATGCTATGGATGTGCTTATGAGAGGACGTACGTCATTCATCATTGCCCATCGTCTTTCAACGATCAAGAACGCCGATATCATTTTGGTGATGAGAGAAGGCGACATCGTGGAAAGCGGAAGCCATAGTGAACTGTTGGCGAAAAAAGGATTCTACGCGGACCTTTACAACAGCCAATTTGAAACGGCCTAACAGCCTTCTTTCTTTTTCTTTTCTGCGTTTCCGTCATGACGATAGGGAACGCGGGCTCTCTCATCCGTATCCGGAGCGTATGTTGCTGCGTAACATCTCATGCATATCTGTGAACATCCTGAACGCCTGAGCTGTGCTTTGGCGTCTCTTCTGCATAATTAGGCCGTCCTAACGCCTTCATGCATCAGCTGAGGTTTTGAGCTTTAACGGGTTGATAGAATACGCTTATAACCTTGCTTCATGATTACGATACGGAGGTGGCGAATTGGCCAAGAAAGAAGATCCGAAGGACAAGAAGGCGGCTCCGAAAGCAGCAGAAAAACCCAAAGCGAAAGGCGGTTGCAAACCGAAGAAGTAAGTGTGTTCCACACCTACGAACGCCCTAAATTGTTTTTATCTCCTTTTTTTATTGTACTGCCCTTACTGGCGGAGTTATCAATATTTTACTATCGAGCTTATCCTCTTTCCATTCAGTTTCTCGCGTCCGCTGAGGTATTCCAATTCTATCATGAATGATAATCCTACGATCACTGCGCCGACCCTCTCGCACATCTCCATCACCGCGGATATTGTTCCTCCCGTTGCGAGGAGGTCATCAACGAGCAGGATCCTTTGGCCCTTCTTTATCGCATCCTTATGCATCTCTAACGTGTCGGTACCGTATTCCAATTCGTACGATACGCTTACGGTCTCGGCAGGAAGCTTTCCTTTCTTCCTCACCGGAATAAAACCTGCGTTCAGTTCTATTGCTGCGGGAACACCAAAAATGAAACCCCTGGATTCCGGACCGACCACAAGGTCCACCCTGTCGTTCATGAAGGGCGACGTCATTTCTTTTACGGCCGCTTTGAACACTGCAGGGTCCTTTAAGAGCGTGGTGATGTCTTTGAAACTTATGCCTTTTTTCGGCCAGTCCTCTATCGTCCTTATAGATGATCTGAAATCCATTATTATCGTGACGTCATGGCAACGAAAGTAATAATACTGTTTGCTTGGTTATTGTTAATGATAATCATTATCAATAAATACTTCTTGTGCGTTCAACGTTATGATGCAGCGCTGGACCTCGCAATTGTCATTGATACTTGAGATCATGTACGAAACGGAACATTTTCTCAGCGCTGAACAACTCCACGACATCATTAAGGACAAAGATGCGGACGTAGGCATCGCCACGGTATACCGCAACCTTAAGAAAATGGTCGGCCAGGGGCTGATAAGCGAGGTGGATTGGAATAATGTGAAATATTATACCAAACACCCGTTCTCCAATGCTTTTTTCGTATGTGAGAGATGCGGAAAGATGCTTAGAGTTGATGTTCCCATAGCAGATCAGAATTATCTTTCCGATGAGACCGGGATGAAGATAAACAGATGGAAGATGCGTTTTGAAGGTATTTGCAAGGAGTGTGAAAAATGCATATAATGGAAGGTTTCCTGCCGCTTGAATGGGCTGTGCTCTGGACGATCGTATGCATACCGTTCCTTGTACTGGGAATACGGTCCATGAGAAAACTGTTCTCCGAGAACCCGGAAAAGAAATTATCCGTTGCGCTGGCCGGCGCGTTCATTGTGATATTATCATCATTAAAGATCCCGTCCGTTACCGGATCGTCATCACACCCCACCGGGACCGGTATGTCCGTGATGCTCTCCGGCCCGTGGATAACGGCGGTCATCTGCACCATTGTTTTACTATTCCAGGGGACGTTCATGGCGCACGGAGGTTTCACCACGCTCGGTGCTAACGTGTTCTCCATGGGCATTGCCGGCCCGTTCGTCGCTTACGTTGTCTTCAAAGCGCTGAGAAAAAAGAATGCGAACCCCGTGATCACGGTGTTCGTCACCGTGGCCGCCGCAAATGTCATCACATATATGGTGACGGCGCTCCAGCTTGCGCTCATAGTTCCATTCACCGACATCTCGGCATTCGTCAACACGTATGTGACGTTCTTCGGTATTTTCACGATAACGCAGATACCGATAGCGATAGCGGAAGGGGTCCTGATGATACTGTTCTTCAAGTATCTGGCCGATGTGCGCGGGGAACTCGTCAAAGATATCGGATTCGACACGTCCGTACGCAATACGGAAGGGTTTTTCGACGCTTCGGACGCTGCGAAGAAGCAGACGTGGAAGGATACTCATCCGAAATGGAACATACACGCGATGAGGCGTTCAGGCGATCCGAAAGAAAAGAAGAAGGGACGCAACCCTCGTGTGACACTCGCATGTTTCATTGCTGCCCTTGCGGCGATCGTTCTTATCGTATACTTCACTGCATTCTTCCATGATATAGAGGGGGCGGACGATGCCGGGGCCAAAGCGATATTCGATATCACCGGCAATGGTCCGTGGACCGAGAATCTGATAGAGTTCGGAGAGTTCGGCATAAGCATACTGTTCATCGTCCAGACCGCGCTGGGCGTTGCGATACTCGCACTGGCTATGTATCTTATTCTCAGGAAGAAGCACGATCACGGAAGCGAGTTCAATACCATTGACACGGCGGCATACAGAAGTCCGATGCTCCGGTGGTCCCCGCTGGCGAAGCTGTTCCTTGTGCTTTCGCTGCTGATATTGAACATCGCATCGCGATCCGTTTGGATGCCGGTCTTCACGCTGACCATCGGCCTTACGCTGTTCCTTTATGCATCTTCATTCAGACCACCCAGACTGATGATGAGGCTTTTCGTTTATGCACAGGTCTTCATAATCTTCGGTGCATTGATATTCACCGTTGTGACACCCGGAGAAATGGTCGTGGAGGCGAAGGTATTCGGCCTGACGGTCACATTGACGGATGCCGGCGTTTCTTTTGCCGTCCTTCTTTATCTGAGGGCAACGGCCGCGCTCCTTTTGATGTTCTCTTTCGCAGTTTCAACGCCGGTGCCGCATCTGTCCGTCGCGCTTAAGAAATTAAGACTTCCGGATGTGTTCATCGAGATGACCGTTCTGATCTATAGGTATACATTCCTGCTGATGGAATCTGCAGAAAGGATGCATCTGGCCGCCGAGTGCAGGTTCGGTTATTCCGGATACGGCAAAAGCATGAGGACCACGTCCAAACTGTTCGTAGGTGTGTTCATGCGCTCATTGGATACAGCGGAACGCGGACAGATGACGCTTCAATGCAGGAACTATAACGGCGAGTTCCGAAGCCTGTCGGAATTTGATAAAAGAAACCATTTACCGACGGTGCTCTGTCTTCTGACGGTATGTGCCGCGGTCATACTTTTCTTTGCCGTAAGGAACGGGGTGATCTGACATGAAGGTTGAAATGAGCACCATACTTGAGACGAAAGATCTGAATTACATATACGAAGGCGGAAAACATGCATTAAAGAATGTCTCTGTCAAGATACCGACTGGTTGCAAAGTTGCTTTTGTGGGCCCGAACGGTGCCGGTAAAAGCACATTGTTCATGCATTTCAACGGCATATTGAAACAAACGAACGGTGAGATAGAATACGATTCCAAGAAGATGGACCACAGCAAAAAGGGATTGATGAACCTTCGGAAAGAGGTCACTTTCGTGATGCAGAACCCGGACGATCAGATATTCAATGTCATTGTGGAGGATGATGTAGCATTCGGTCCGTTCAATCTTGATCTTCCTGTAGATGAAGTGAAAAAGAGGGTCGAGGAATCATTAAAGATGGTGGGCATGGAGAATGAGAGGAAAAGAGCGATCCACCACTTATCGTTCGGTCAGAGGAAAAGGGTCGCTGTCGCCAGTGCTCTGGCCATGTACCCCAGAGTTCTGATCATGGATGAACCGACCGCCGGCCTCGATCCGGAGATGGTGCACCGTTTGTACGAGATCGCTGATGAAGTGAATGTGAACGGCTCCACCGTAATGATATCGACGCATGACGTTGAGACCGCATACTCATGGGCCGACCTCGTCATTGTCATCGTTGGCGGTGAAGTACTTGCGCACGGAACACCTTTTGAAGTGTTCTCAATGAGGGATGTACTTGAAAAGGCCGGACTTTCCGTACCGATGGTACACGAACTCAATGAATTCATAAGCCTCAACAAAGGCAAGAACATCTACGGAAGAACAATGTCCACGGTACTTCTGAACATGCGCCGCGCCTGCGCCCCCGGTACGCTTTATGTGATGAGGCCGGGATACAAAGGAGAGCTGCACGGCAGGGTAGGCGTATACGGAAGCTTGTCCCGTTCATTCATCGATAAGAATGACGTTGACATACAGCTGAAGTTCAATGCGATAGAACGCTGCGTGGAAGAGGTGCTTAACGGGAATCACGCATCATTGTATCTGGACGCTTCGCTGGACCATGTGCTTAACCGGAAGCTGCTTGACGTTGCGGCGCACGGCATAATCATAACCGTTGAAGAATTATGATACGTCAGTGTGTTATGCGCACCGCGAAACTGTTGCCGCCGTCAATGATCTCCAGATGGTTAACTTCCTCTCCGTAGCGTATGTATGCCAATTCAGCGAACCTGAGCGCAATGCCCATGTCTATCTTGCTGAGCTTCTTTTTGAACACTCCTCTGAGCAGGCCTCTTCCGCGGTAATTGATCACCAGATTCCGATCGGCGAAATTGAGCTGCCACGGCTGATTGTTCCTTGCCGAAGGCGCAAGCCTTACGGCCCTCGCGACGGCATTGTCCTCATTGCTGATCTCTCTGATGCTCAGCCTGCTGAAATCATTCTCACCGAAACGTAACGGTACGTCCGTGTTGCCGAAGGCCATCACTATGCAGTAATTCTCGTCCTTGATCTTCTTCGGCCTTCCGCCTCCGAGCCACAGGCTTCCGAGGCCGAGCCCCTGAATGAAAAGGTCAACGCTCTCCATGCAATAACCGACGTTGATGTAATCTCCGAGGCTTGCTTCGCAGTACGCGACGACGTAATGCGATGCCGAACCGTCTATCTGTTCGCCCGTGAGTATCTCCATTCTCGTTCTGTATCCGTTAAGCTGTTCGATCTCTTCAATATGTTTTTTTATCTCTGCGATCAGATCATCATTCACCGGAGCTTTGCTGAAACTGCGGACTGACCTGCGTTTGAATATCGTGTCGTATAATGCCATTGCGCATCCCATGAACGCCAATGCGTTATACGTATAAAAAAAATTCTTTTTAAAGCCCCTTAAAAAGTTCTTAAAAACAAGGCCAGTGCATTTAAGGACAATATAAAGTGCGAGGCATCTTTATCCTGTCCGTACTTAACTTTGAAATATCACTTTAACTTCACTTCGTATGAGCACATGAACAAGATCGCCGATTGTAAGGACACCATTAATGTCAACGGTTCCGAAGTGACCATATTCAGCCTCAGGAAACTGGAGGACAGTGGTCTGAAGGGAATAAGCAGAATGCCATATTCGATAAAGGTCCTCATCGAATCGATGGCAAGGCAGAATGACGGTTCGCTGATATCCGATGACGATGTCATGACGATCGCATCATGGTCCCCGAAAGGCAATGATGACATCGACATACCATTCATACCCGCCCGCGTCATACTTCAGGATTTCACTGGTGTTCCTGCGGTTGTGGACCTCGCATCTATGAGGGCCGCCGTCAGCGCATTCGGTGAAGATCCGAAACTGATCAATCCGTTGGTACCGGTGGATCTGGTGATCGATCATTCGATACAAGTGGACCGTGCAGGAACGAAGGATGCGCTGGACATCAACGAGAAAATAGAATTTCAAAGGAACGGGGAACGTTACTCGTTACTGAAGTGGGCGCAGTCCGCCTTTGATAATTTCAGAGTTGTACCGCCGGGCAACGGGATAATCCATCAGATCAACCTTGAGTTCCTGTCGCCGATAGTTCATCTGAAGAATATGAACGGAAAGATGACGGCATATCCCGACTCATGTTTTGGGACAGATTCGCACACGACGCAGATCAACGGTGCCGGCGTTCTCGGGTGGGGAGTAGGCGGTATCGAAGCGGAAGCGGTGATGTTAGGACAGCCGTGTTACATGAAATTGCCGGATGTTGTCGGTTTCAGGCTCACAGGAAAATTGAAAGAAGGCGTCAACGCAACGGATCTTGTGCTGACGGCCGTGGAGATGCTCAGGAAGAAAGGTGTTGTCGGAAAATTCGTTGAATTTTATGGTCCGGGGTATAAGGCACTGGATCTGGCAGACAGATCCACGATAGCGAACATGGGCCCGGAATACGGTGCGACCACAGGTTTCTTCCCGATAGACGAGAGAACGATCGAATACCTTGAACTCACGGGACGCAGCGATGAACAGATCGAACTTGTGGAAAAGTATGCAAAGGCACAGGGCCTCTGGTATGACGAAGAACCGGAATACAGCGACACGCTGGAACTTGATCTGAGCACGGTAGTTCCGTCGCTTGCCGGCCCGAAGAGACCGCAAGATCGAATACCATTGAGCGATATGAAGAAAGGATTCGGTAAGTTACTGGATGAACAGAAGATAAAGAAGAGAACGGTGAACGGGATATCCGACGGCGACGTTCTCATCGCGTCGATAACGTCTTGCACTAACACCGCAAATCCGTCGGTGATGATCGCAGCCGGACTTCTGGCGAAGAATGCCGTAAATGCCGGCCTTAAAGCAAAGGAGCATGTGAAAACATCATTGTCGCCGGGATCGAAGGCTGTGACGGAATATCTGAAGGATTCCGGCCTTCTTCCGTATCTTGAGAAGCTCGGGTTCCATGTAACAGGATACGGGTGCATGACATGCATCGGTAACAGCGGCCCCCTTGCCGCGGACATAGTAAGAACGGTGCAGGACAACGATCTGATCGGTGCCGCAGTGGTATCAGCCAACCGAAACTTCGAAGGACGCGTCTCACCTTACGTTAAAGCGAATTATCTCGCATCGCCTCCGCTTGTTGTCGCATTTGCGATATCCGGCTCCGTTGATACGGACCTTGATAAGGAGCCGATAGGGAACGTCAACGGAAAAGAGATCTTCCTGAAGGACATATGGCCTTCCGACAAAGAGGTCAAAGATGCCGTTTCGAAATATGTCACATCGAGGACATTCAGCGGACAGTACGCGAATGTGTTCAAAGGCGGTAAGAAATGGGATTCCGTAGACGCACCGAAAGGTTCCCTTTACGAGTGGGATGATTCATCAACGTACGTAAAGAACCCTCCGTTCTTCGGTTCGTTAGATAAAAAGCCGTCATTAAGGAACATCGACCGCGCAAGAGCGTTAGCATATCTCGGCGATTCTATAACGACCGATCACATCTCGCCGGCAGGAGAATTCTCCGAAAGATCGGAAGCTGGCTCATATCTCATTTCTCTCAATGTCAATCCGGAGGATTTCAACTCTTACGGCTCACGGAGAGGGAATCACGAGGTCATGATGAGAGGCACCTTTGCAAATATCAGATTAAAAAATAAGATAGCTCCCGGAACGGAAGGCGGGTTCTCAAGATACATTCCGGAGAACAAGGTCGACACGATATTCGAGACCGCAAAACGTTATGACATTGACGAAACACCGAGGATCATACTTGCCGGTAAGGAATACGGAACGGGAAGTTCAAGAGATTGGGCTGCGAAGGGGCCGTATCTTCTAGGTGTAAAAGCGGTAATAGCGGAATCATTCGAACGGATACACAGATCCAATCTCATAGGGATGGGCATCGTTCCGCTGCAATATGAGGAAGGGCAGAACGCATCCTCGCTGGGATTGACCGGTGAAGAGATATTTGACATAGAACTTGCCGGCATGGGGCCGAAGGATGAGATACTGGTCACCGCATACCGTGACGGAAAGAAATTGGAATTCTACACGATATCGAGAGTGGACGTCCCTGCGGAACTGGAGTATGTAAAGAACGGCGGGATACTTCAAACGGTGTTAAGAAAAATGACACGACCCTAAAAGCAAACCAAACGCTTTTAATATTGAAGCGGATTCCGACATCAGCGGGCCCGTGGGGTAGCTTGGTATCCTTGTAGCTTCGGGAGCTATTGACTCCGGTTCAAATCCGGGCGGGCCCAC
>JAIRJQ010000105.1 GCA_031260545.1 Methanomassiliicoccaceae archaeon
CGTGATGAGATGTCATCATTCAGAAAGGGCGTCGCCGTCAAGGTCAGGGACGGCGTCAGAAAGTCCTGACGCCTCCTCTGCGATCTTCACACAAGCAAGAAGGTCATCGGCTGCGTTCTTCAGAGTTCCGGCGTTATTTGCCGTTAAATTGAATATCAGTTCGTTACCGGCCATCTTTGAATCGACATATCCGAAATTGTCGGGGCTCAGCGCCCTGAATATTGTGTTCGCCGTCTGCGCGGACGGGTATGTGATCCTCAGTTCGAGATGTACGGTCATCGTATCCTCAGCAACTCTTTCTTTATTTCCGCACCGGCTTCCTTCGTATTCAGTTTTCCGCCCATGTCCGCCGTGTATTTACCGTTGTCGAGACACTTGCGCACCGCATTTTGTATCAGCGCGCCCATGTCCTCATATCCTAAATGATCGAGCATCATCTTTGCCGCAAGTATCGCCGCTATAGGATTTGCTTTGCCCTGACCTGCAATGTCCGGTGCTGAACCGTGTATCGGTTCGAACATGCTTACGCCTTCCGGATTTATGTTACCGGATGCACCCATTCCGAGGCCTCCCTGCAACTGTGCGCCCAGGTCCGTCAGTATATCACCGAAAAGATTGGGCACCGCGACGGTCCCGAAGGTATTGGGACGCACGATCATTGCCATCGCCATCGCGTCGACGTACATGAATTCCAATCCGATGCCGTATTCCTTCGATTTCTCTTCGAATATCGTCCTCTGCATACCGTAGATGTGTGTGCATACGTTAGCTTTGTCCACTAACGTTATCTTGGTCTCGTTCCGCTTTATAGCAGTTCTGAACGCCTGATCGGCAAAACGTTCAACGCCTTTCCGTGAAAGAAGACCGATCTCGAACGCGAATTCATCATCTGATGACGGCTTGGGGTGCAGCTCCATCTTCAGATTGTAAAGTCTTCGTTTAACATCCACGGATGCGTTCCTTCCTTTGCGGAATGTGCCGCCTGCGCCCATGTAGAAGTCCTCCGTATTTTCCCGAAGGAAGCATATATCGAAATCAAAATGTTTTTTCAGCGGAACGAAAGGATGCCATGACGTCACCGGACGCATGTTTATGTACTGATCGAACTGCGAACGCATGCTCAATAATATTCCCTGTTCCAGCACTCCCGGTTTGATCCTCGGGTCGCCTATCGCACCGAAATATATCGCATCCTTCTTTTCAAGATCATAGATATCATCTTTTGTTAACAGTTCGCCTGTTCTGAGATAACGTTCCGAACCGATGTCGAATAATTCTGCGTCGTAGTTGAACGAGGACACCTCTGATATCGCATCAAGTATGTCCATTCCAACTTCTATTACTTCTTTTCCTATTCCGTCCCCCGGGATCACAGCAAGATGTTTCATTTCATCTCCTCTTTTATCTTTGCCATAAGGCCGCCCTTTGCTATCAAAGAACTTATGAATTCGGGATACTGCGGGAAAGTGTACTCTTTTTTGCTGTTATTGTCGATAATTTTCCCATTGCCGGGATCGACCGTTATCACATCCCCTTCTTTTGTATCTATTTTGCATTCCACTAAAAGCAGGCCCGTGTTTATCGAATTTCTGAAGAATATACGTGCGAATGATTCTGCTACGATGCACGAGACCCCCGCCTGTATCAGGGCGCGCGGTGCGTGCTCTCTTGACGAACCGCAACCGAAGTTCTTTCCTGCCACGATGATATCGCCTTTGGTTATCTTTAAAGGGACCTCGGGTCTGACCTTTTCGAAAATGAATTTGTTCAGACATTCGAGATTTTCAGATACTAAACGCTCAGCAGGTATTATCTGGTCCGTATCAACGTGGTCCCCGAACCTCCATATTTTTCCGGATATCTGTTTCATTTTCTCCCTCCGATCATATCTGGCGTACATATGTATCCTGTTACGGCACTTGCGGCAACGACCGCAGGTCCCGTGAGATAGACCTCAGAACCTTTGTGTCCCATGCGGCCTATGAAATTGCGGTTGGTTGACGATACCGCTTTCTCGCCGTTCGCTAATATCCCCATGTATCCCCCCAGGCATGCGCCGCATGTCGGCCCGGATATGAACGCTCCGGCGTCCAGGAATATTTGGAATAATCCTTCATCAAGCATCTGCCTGTATACGCGCGGACTTGCCGGAACGACTATGAATCTTACGCCTTCTGCGACCTTACGTCCCTTTATCACTTCTGCGGCGATCCTCATATCTTCGATACGTCCGTTTGTACACGAACCGAGATATGCCTGATCAATCTTTACATCCGAATCCTTCACTGATCGTCCGTTCTCGGGAAGGTGAGGGTACGCCACCATTGATTCAAGCTTTGACAGATCATATTTTAAGATCTGCGAATACTTTGCGTCCTTGTCCGCTTCGACCGCTTCGTATGATCCTTTCACTGTGTCCTTGATATACTCTCTCGTAAGATCGTCACAAGGGAATATCCCCGCTTTACCGCCGGCCTCTATGGCCATGTTCGCTACTGTCAAGCGATCGGAAACGGGAACGTTCTTTACGCCCGGGCCGGAGAACTCGAACGCTTTGTACGTTGCTCCGTCCACGCCGATATCGGTGATGATCTTTATTATCAGGTCCTTTCCGCCCACATACTTTTTAAATGAGCCAGTCAGTTCAACTTTTATTTTTTCCGGAACTTTGAACCATAGTTTTCCCGTTGCAAAAACAGCGGCCGCTTCCGTTGATCCGATACCAGTGGAGAACGCTCCGAGCCCTCCGTAAGTGCATGTATGCGAGTCCGCGCCTACAATGAGCCGTCCCGGCGCAGCGAATCCCTCGTCCACCATCAGTTGATGGCAAACGCCGCTTTTTCCGACCTCGAAGTAATTATCTATATTGTGCTGCTTCGCGAAATCGCGCATCTCTTTTGCCTGTTCGGCCGACGCGACATCCTTGTTCGGAACGTAGTGGTCCGGTATGAGAACTATCTTCTCCCGCTTCGCTTTTGTGTTCAGCGCGTTGAACTCGCGGAACGCTATCGGCCCCGTTACATCGTTCACCATCACGTAATCAACTTCCGCCTCCACTATCTGGCCGGCGTATGCGTCCGTTCCCGAACGCAATGAAAGGATCTTTTCCGAG